>SKXH01000256.1 GCA_007128495.1 Bacteroidota bacterium | reverse complement strand
TGATATATTCTTTTTGTCAGTTCATCGACTTTTTCCGGCGGGCTATCGTACTGCACACCGATCGTCATTCGTACACGACGTTTCGGCATAACCGACCAATTCTCGATTATCTCCGATGTAAGCATTTTATTCGGTATAACTTTTATCGATTTAGCCCACGTTCGAACGCGAGTCGAGCGAAACCCGATACTCTCCACATCTCCGTCAACATCATGAAACTGCACCCAATCTCCTACCTTGAACGGTTTATCGGTAAACATAACAAGCGTACCGAATATGTTGGATATCGTTTCCTGAGCAGCTAGTGCAATTGCAAGTCCGCCGATCCCCAACCCTGCAATCAAGCTGCTCACCTCATAGCCGGTATTTTGTAAAATAAGAATACCGCCGATTAAAACGATCGCTACCTGCACTGTACTTCTGATGATCGGCACAAATTGAGACGCCAACGATTCATCGGAACGTGCCATAAAATCACGCAAGGCCTCGGTTACCGGTGTGGATAAACGGAATGCAATCCAGACCACGATCACGGCGAGGGTAACACGCAATGCTTCGGCGAAAAATTGAATGATCGGCAGCTCGACGATCGACGTCGCAAGAATTATACCGTATAATATAATGAGCAGGTTAACCGGAGGAATGATCGCCCGGACAATAAGATCGTCGTATCTGAATTTGGTCTTTGAAACAAAGGCGAGGATTTTTTTACTGATAAACCGGTCAAATATTTTCCGAAATACCAACGCTATGAAAATAATACCAACGGCTATCAGATAACGAACGACCGGGATTCCGAATAATTCGTATTGAAAATATTCACTCATATCCAATAATTTATAAAATCGATTTAAAAAAAGACAGGATTAACAAACTTTTAGGGTTCGTTAACCCTGTCCTGCAAATTTATTCGGTATGATATTTAAATGAGATACGTACCTTAACCCGGTATGCCATAACTTTCCCGTCTTCCATTTTCATATCGAGCTCCGATACTTCCGCCACGCGAATATCCCGAAGCGATTTCGCCGCGGTTTCAACGGCAGATTTTGCAGCATCCTCCCAGGATGTCTGACTCGTACCGATTAGTTCAATTATCTTATAGACACTGTTTGACATAGTAGCCCTCCATTACGTTTTGAATGGTTAATGATTTGTGTGGTTTCGTAAGTTACAAAATCAAATACTGAAATACCACCTTCACTTGTTCGATAACTCGATTGCCGTTAAATAGCCGATTCGTGCTATATCTTCCATCACGCCCGGATTCATCCGATAAATTGTATCTCCGGTGGTGTGATATTTAATGTGCGGACCGTTCGATACAAAATACAGGACCGGGATACCCTGTGCGTGAAATGGAGCGTGGTCACTACCGCGCACACCGATGTCACGTATCGGAAAAAACGATTGAACGGTCCCGATGTGAGTATCGGTTTTCTCGACAAGTTCTTTCAAGTCGTCGTGATCGGCACTGTAACCGCAGAATGCACCGTCTCCGGCTCCCACCATATCGAAATTTATCATATTCGCAATAGATGTAAACCTTCCGGGGAAATTATCAACAAGGTAGCGTGATCCGATCAGCCCCATTTCTTCACCGCCGAACAATGCAAACATAACCGACCGCCCGTGTCGAATATCATTTTCCGCAAATGCGCGCGCGATCTCAAGAACGACCGAACTACCGCTGGCATTATCATCCGCACCCGCAAATAATAACCCCATATGCGTACCGCAATGATCAAGATGTGCACCAACCACAATGACCTCATCCCGTAGATCAGGATCGCTTCCTTCGATAAATCCGGCAACATTATATCCCGTCGCGTCGGGATAATGTGTCGACTCAACCTGAATGCGAACTTGTGATTTTAACGGAAATGAAATCGGTCGTTTATATTTCAACAAATTCTGTCGAAGCGTTGCGGTGTCGATGCTCCGTTCACCGAGCAATTTATCGGCAACATCATAGCTGATCTTCACAGGGGTAAATCCCTCTATCCAATCGCCGTTCGGGTTTGCGATCGGTTCCTGATAAATATATATCAGTCCGAGTGCTCCCTCATCTTTTGCCCGCTGCATCCGTGTCCGGTGTTCATCGTGATACTGAAAACGCCTGTCCTGCGGATCGGGGGTACCACGGAAACACATCACGAACTTTCCTTCCACATCGACACCGAAGTAATCATCGTAGCCGATGTCGGGTGCATGGATTCCCCAGCCGATAAATACCACTTCAGCGGTCCTGTCCGCAGTATCGCTATACAAAAGCGGCAGAAAATCTGTCTCCGGTTCAAGTTCTTCCTCACGAAAACCGTTTTCTTGTTCCTCATCTACAATGTGCACCGACATCGATGCATCGTTAATAAGTGTATATTCCACGGGAAACGGAAGTAAATAGTTCTCGTCGTCACCCGCGGGCGCCAATCCCCATTCTTCGAACAGATTCGCTGTCCACGTTGCAGCATCGTTAAAACCCTCATGCCCGGTATGTCGCCCCTGGAATTCCTCCGAGGTTAACCGGTCGAGCGTTTCATATATATT
>SKXH01000059.1 GCA_007128495.1 Bacteroidota bacterium | reverse complement strand
TGTCGCCGATCTTCTCATAATCGATATGAATGCTGAATATATTAATCCGATGGAATTCATACGGACGGTCAGTAAATTACCGACCGGTCAGGATATCAGAGTGATCGGGTTTGCATCGCATATACAACAAGATCTTATGAAGGAAGCAGAGCAGTACCCGGAAGTTACCGTTCTCACACGGTCTCAGTTCGTGGAACAGCTGCCGGGAATTCTTCAGGGAGTAAAACAGGAATGAATGGAAATGCAGCAATAAAAAATAACATCGCCCGGCGGGCGGATGTCGTTTTGCTTGTGGGGAATACACCGCTCGTTCGGCTGGATAAGCTATTCGGGGCGTTTACCGACGTCTCGGTTTTCGCCAAACTGGAATGGTATAATCCCGGCGGGTCTGTGAAAGATCGTCCGGCATTGAATATGATCCGGGAAGGCGAACGCTCCGGTGAGTTGACTCCGGACAAGAGAATCATCGATGCGACGAGCGGAAATACCGGCATTGCATATGCGATGTTCGGCGCGGCATTGGGATATAAGGTTACACTCACTATGCCCGGCAATGCAAGTATGGAGCGCAAAAAGATACTCAAAGCCCTGGGCGCCGAGCTGATCATAACCGATCCGATGGAAGGGACCGACGGAGCAATACGGAAAGTCCATGAAATGGTGGCATTGTATCCCGGTAGATATTTTTATCCGGACCAATATAACAACGATGCAAACTGGCAGTCTCATTATTCTACCACTGCCGGAGAGATACTGGAGCAAACGAATCATACATTGACGCATTTTATTGCCGGTTTGGGTACAACCGGTACGTTTACGGGCGTTACACGTCGGCTTAAAGAGGTCAACGATAGGATACGCTGTATTGCCGTTCAACCTGATTCACCGCTGCACGCAATTGAGGGCTGGAAACATTTACCGACGGCAATGGTGCCCGAAATTTATGACGAATCTTTGGTGGATGAATCGATTGAAGTATCAACCGAGGAGGCGTATGCGTTCGTGAAAAAAGCTGCACGTGAAGAGGGGTTGCTTTTGGGAGTTTCATCGGCAGCGGTACTCGCCGCAGTGCAGAAAATGCTTGATAAAATCACGGCAATTAATCGATTGCACCCTATGAAAATCGTGACCGTACTGCCGGATAGTGCGGATAAATATTTAAGTGAATCGTTCTGGGATGAGTAAATTAACCGTGAGAATACCTGCACCCTTGATTGAAACGATCAAGAGTGAAGCCGAAGAGACATATCCGGAAGAGTGCTGCGGCATACTGATAGGAACGGCAAATGGAACCGGAAAGAAGGTTTCACGGTTATTTGTTACTCAAAATGTTCATAGCGATAACAAAGCCCGGCGGTTTATGATATCGCCGGAAGATTTTAAAAACGCTGAAAAAACCGCACGTGAAGAGGATGCTGAAATTATCGGTTTCTATCATTCACACCCCGATCATCCGGCTGTGCCGTCGGATCACGACAGGGAGTATGCCTGGCCGTGGTACTTATATTTGATTGTGAGTGTAGAAGGAGGAAAATCTTCTTCGATTAAAGGATGGGAATTACGTGGTGACCGTGAAGATTATGATGAAGTTACAATTTCAATTTCATAAAAATCGTTACCTTTCCCCGCTCTGTTGTGCGGCATCCGCCGCATAATATCTATTCCTGTATTTAAAACATAAAATTACGTATTTTATTATCAAAGGAGTGACACTATTATGTCAGTTACAATAATTATACCTACACCCTTACGTCAGTATGCCGGCAATAACGATACCTTTCAGGTTGAGGCCGGAACAGTGGGCGAAGCCCTTACGAAGTTAACGGGCGATCATCCCGACCTTCGTAAGCATCTTTATAATGAAGACGGCGCTTTGAGAAGTTTCGTCAATATATATGTGAATGATGAAGACATTCGCTATGCTCAAAACGATAAAACACCGGTCAAGGAGGGAGATTCTATTTCGATCGTTCCTTCGATTGCCGGCGGAGTCGAAACCTCTGAAGATCTGCAAAAGGTAGAACTTTCAAACGAAGAGATTCGCCGTTACAGCCGTCATCTCATTATGCCTGAAGTCGGCATGGAAGGACAGCGAAAATTGAAAGCCGGTTCGGTGTTGATGATCGGCGCGGGCGGACTCGGTTCCCCGCTCGGTTTGTATCTTTCCGCCGCCGGTGTCGGCAGGATCGGCATCGTGGATTTCGACACTATCGATGAATCGAATTTACAGCGTCAGGTTTTGTATTCCACAGATCAGGTCGGTAACTCGAAACTTGCAATGGCAAAGGAACGTCTGCAGGGACTTAATCCGTATGTGCAAATCGATCCTTATGAAGAACATCTATCATCTGAAAATGCGCTGGACATTTTCAAGGAGTATGATGTTATCGTTGACGGCACGGATAATTTCCCGACACGATATCTGGTGAATGATGCGAGCGTGCTAACCGGCAAACCGAATGTGTACGGAAGTATATTCCGTTTTGAAGGACAGGCATCCGTCTTTGGTTTGGATGATGGACCGTGCTATCGCTGTTTATATCCCGAACC
>SKXH01000125.1 GCA_007128495.1 Bacteroidota bacterium | reverse complement strand
CTTACTATGTTTTATTTTCAAATAAATTTTTCAATAAATTAAAAACCCATAACTCAAAGCAATCAATCGACTCCCAATACGTCCCCCTCCCTTTTGCGAAAAGGGAGGGGGACCACAGGGGGTGGGTTCGTACCGGACTTGCAAAAAACCTTAACCAACAAACTACAACATCTTCATAAAATTTCAAATGACTTATGAAATCACTAACAATCTTTCTCTTCTTCTTTTTCATCGTACTGCCGGTTATGGCAAACGATGATGAGATCATAGAATATTTGCAGAATGCTGCTCACACACTCGAATATCCCGCAGATCTAGATCCACTGATAGATGCAACAGGTAACCGTCAGTTTGTATTGCTGGGTGAAGCATCGCACGGTACCTCGGAATATTATACCTGGCGCGCTGAGATCAGCAAGCGATTAATTCAGGAAAAGGATTTTCGTTTTATTGCCGTTGAGGGTGACTGGACTTCGGCGTATGAAGTTACAAAATATATCAAAGACCTTCCCGGTGCTTCCGGGAATGTGGACGAGGTGCTTGCAAATTTCGATAGATGGCCGCCCTGGATGTGGAACAACCAGGAAGTCAAAGAATTGGTGAAATGGCTCCGGGCATACAATATGAATCTACCCGAAGACGAGCGGGTAGGGTTTTACGGCATCGATGTTTACGGGATGTGGGATTCTATGCATTCCGTTGTCGAATATTTTGATACTTATTACAACGAATATGCAGAACAGGTACATCAAGCATACGATTGTATGTTTGCATTTGACGATAATCCGCAAGCATATGCAGCGGCAGTGTATCAAGGACGTGCTGATTGTCAGAATGAAGTAGAGGAAGTTGTTTCATTGCTGCGTGAAAATAAGGAGCGGTTCAGAGCAGATGACGAACGGCAATATTTTAACGCAAAGCAAAATGCACTTGTCGTAAAACATGCCGAACTGCATTATCGTGCAATGCCGGAGCGCGGCCCCGATTCATGGAACCATCGTGTTCGTAATTTTAAAAATACCATTGTCCGGCTTAGTGAGTTTTACGATGGGAACGGAAAAGGTGTCGTATGGGCGCATAACACGCATGTCGGCGATGCCCGGGCGACCCCTATGGCAAACCAGGGCATGGAAAATATCGGTTATTTAATGCGCGATAGATTTGGTTTGCAAAATGTATTCATTGTCGGGTTTGGTACACACCGTGGACGCGTACTCGCCGGAAGTGAATGGGGAGCACCAATGGAAGATATGGAAGTTCCGGAAGCAATGAGCAATAGTTTTGGCGATTTATTTTACAGAGCTGGAATTTCTAATGCACTTTTTGTATTCGATGCCGATGTGCCGGAGGCGTTATCGGAACCAAGAGGACACAGAGCTAAGGGAGTTGTATACAACCCTCTTCAGGAACGAGGAAATTATGTACCAACCGTATTGCCTGACCGGTACAATGCTTTTATATTTATTGAAGAAACCGGGCCGTTAACACCTCTTTTCTAAATTACAAGGATGATACAAACCAAGCCAGGCACCATACAATCAAACAGGCAGAAAATCTTGCATCTTAGAAAAAGCAAGTATGCATAGCGGCATACGTACACGAAAGTTCCTCTCCGTTTGTGTTTATTGCTTGTTTCAAAGGGTATCTTTTTGTAAATTAAATGCTTAGACATTTATTCGTTATTTGAATTATATCGAGCATGAACACATATAAATGCGATAAACCCCGATCAAACTGCGGGGTTTTCGGGATTTTCAAGCATTCGCAAGCAGCGACACTGACGTATTACGGTCTCAACGCCCTTCAGCACCGCGGACAGGAGGGCACCGGTATCGTGACCCTCGACTTTGATCCTGAAAAAAACAGGCATCACTTGAACGTATATAAGGGATTCGGACTTGTCAGCGAGGTTTTTAAGGATGAAACAATTCTTACAAATACATTAACCGGAGACGTTGCGGTCGGACATAATCGCTATTCAACTGCCGGTTCGGCAAATAATAGGTTTAACATTCAACCGTTTACTGTCAATTACAGAAACGGTCATATGGCACTTTCTCACAATGGTAACTTCACAAACTTCAGTGTACTTCGTAAAGAATTACAGGATAGCGGTACGATATTCCAAACCACTTCCGACAGCGAATTAGTATTGCATCTGATTGCACGGAGCGAACAAAGTGATCAGCTCGATCAGGTTGAGGATGCACTGAACAAAGTAGAAGGAGCACACTCGCTTGTTTTAATGACCGATACCGCATTAATAGCTGCCCGCGATCCGTATGGATTCAGACCGTTGGCGCTCGGGAAATTTGAAGATTCGTATGTTGTCGCATCCGAAACTTGCGCATTCGATATAATCGGTGCAAAATATATCCGTGATGTGGAGCCGGGGGAGATACTTATCATTGATGACAATTCTCTGGCAACCGGTGAAACACAATCGAGAAGAATTAATAAAGTCGTAGATAAACCGCGTCACTGCATATTCGAGTATGTCTATTTTTCGCGTCCTGACAGTGTAATTTTCGGGGAAAATGTAGATAAAGTCCGGCGTAAGCTCGG
>SKXH01000084.1 GCA_007128495.1 Bacteroidota bacterium | reverse complement strand
AGATGGGAGCCGAAGGAGCTCTCGTGTGGTTGTTCCCGATTTTATTTGTAACGGTCGCGTGCGGAGCTATATCCGGGTTTCATTCACTTGTATCATCCGGTACAACGGCTAAACAAATTGACAATGAGAAGGATGCAAAATTTGTTGCGTATGGTGGTATGCTGGTTGAGGTCGTGCTTGCGGGTGTGGCAATAATCGCAGTTGCAACGCTTGCAGCAGCACAGTTTACCGAGTTTTATTCTGCCGGTCAGTATGTCGCGGCGTTTGCTGCTGGTGTCGGTACGTTCATAGCTGCCGTTCCGCTGCTGAATATACCGGCTGAAGTGGGGACGACCTTTGCCGCACTTGCGGTTTCGGCATTCGCGCTTACTTCGCTCGATACCTGCTGCCGTTTGGCCCGCTATCTGTTTCAGGAATTCTTTGAAGGCAGCGAACAACCGGCAATGAAAACGCTATCTTCCAACCGGTATATCGGAACGGCTTTTGCCGTGTTATGCGGTGCCGCTCTTGTCTTTAGCGGAAGCGCCGGCGCGCTGTGGCCGATGTTCGGCTCCGCGAATCAGCTTCTTGCCGCACTCGCATTGCTCGCTGTCTCGGTATGGCTTGCCAAACGCGGAACCGATAACTGGTTTGTTCGTTATCCTATGATTTTTATGTTTGCCGTTACGCTCAGCGCGCTTGTTACACTCGGGTATAATAATTATGTTGTCGGTAATTATCTTTTAACCGGTATTGCAGGTGGGCTATTTGTCCTTGCGATAACGCTTGCATTTCAGGCGTCGCGTAGTCTTGCCGGGTTCAAAAAAGAGCAAAAAGATAATAAAGTTCATTCCCGCGAGCCCGTTGAGTTGGAGGAATAACATAATGCCCGAATGCCACCTCATTTGTATTTAATCGGTCATTTGCTTTTCAGGCCTATCATTTCTATATTATTCAATATTATACATTAGTGTAATAATCTTTTTATTATCCTACCCAGTAAAACAGTAGAAAACGGAGGTTCAATGAAAATAGCTGTTTGTGTAAGTCATGTTCCCGATACGGAAACAAAGGTGAAAGTTGGATCTGACGGTAAAACAATTGATCCTTCAGGAGTAAATTATGTGGTGAATCCATACGATGAATTTGCAGTTGAAGAAGCGCTCAAGATACGTGAAAAAGACGGCGGTGAGGTTGTAGCTCTCTCTCTCGGGGGCGATGCAAATAAAGAGACGCTGCGTAAAGCGCTTGCAATGGGTGCCGATAAGGCAGTACTTTTAAAAGACGATAGCGAACGTGATTCGTTTGCAGTTGCAAAAGGGATTGCAGAATATCTGAAGTCCTATGAACCTGATCTTGTGCTGGTCGGTAAACAATCGATCGATTATGATAATTTGCAGGTTGGTGGGTTGGTTGCTGAATTTCTGGGCATTCCGTCGGTCAGTGTTGCGGTGAAACTTGAGATAGCGGATGGAAAACTGAAGGCGGAGCGCGAGATAGAAGGCGCTCACGAACACGTTGAAGCGTCGCTTCCGTGTGTTATAGCTGCACAGCGCGGACTTAATGATCCGCGGTATCCCTCGTTGAAAGGTATTATGCAGGCAAAAAAGAAACCGATCGAAGAAGTTGACGCGGCGAAGGCGGAATCACGGGTGAAGGTGCTTGGTATGAAAAAGCCGCCCGAAAAACAACCCGGTAAGATCGTAGGCGAAGGCGTGGATGCGGTTCCCGAACTTGTCCGGTTACTGCGCGAGGAAGCCAAAGTCATTTAATATATTCGTGTTTGGAAAATTAACGTAGGAGATAAATAATTTATGAGTGTCACTATACTGGCAATAGCGGAACAAAGAAACGGTGAAATTAAAAAAACATCGTTTGAAACGATCAGAAAAGCACGCGAGATAGCCGATGAGCTCGGCGGGTCGTTGAAAGCGCTTGTCATCGGCAATACAATAAATGACGCTGCAAAGGAGCTCGGTAATTATGGTGCCGAACAGGTTGTTGTCGTTAATGATGAAAAACTGACTCACTATTCAACAACTGGCTACACAAAAGTAGTGAGCGAGATCGTGAAGAAAGAGAATACCGGAATTCTGTTTCTTTCAGCAACGGCCTTGGGTAAAGACCTCGCACCGTGCGTCGCTGCACGGGTTGACGGCGCCGTTGCCGCCGATTGTACCGAATTAAAAGTTGATGATGGTGATATCGTTGCGACACGTCCGGTCTTTGCAGGTAAAGCACTTATTGATGTTAAAGTCGAAGCGCCGGTGAAAATATTCACCCTGCGTCCGAATGTCTTTGCAGCCGGCGAACCCTCGGGAAGTGAAGCAAGTATTGAAGAGCAATCGGTTGATATATCCGGCGATGATCTAAAAACAAAGGTAACCGAAATAACCGAAACTTCAAAAGGAAAACTTGATGTTACTGAAGCAGATATTATCGTATCCGGCGGACGCGGTTTAAAGAGTCCGGATAACTTTTATCTTGTAGAAGAACTTGCAGATGTTCTCGGCGCTGCTGTCGGTGCTTCCCGCGCAGTCGTTGATGCCGGCTGGCGCCCGCACGACGAGCAGGTAGGCCAAACGGGTAAAACGGTTAGCCCGGCGTTGTATATTGCACTCGGGATATCCGGCGCGGTTCAGCATCTTGCGGGAATGTCATCTTCGAAGTATATTGTTGCAGTCAATAAAGATAAAGATGCGCCGATATTTCAGGTAGCGGATTACGGCATTGTAGGCGATGCACTGGAAGTTGTCCCTGCGCTTAAAGAAGAACTGACAAAAGCGCTTGGTAAATAAATTTGAATTTTATATTGCATCTTTATAGATTATGGTAAAGATTAACATTATTTATCGAGGAGGTTGGTGTGACCGATAACAATAAAGTTCAGGTTGAAATCATGGGATTAGCGGCAAGCCCCGCCAGCGGAGGCGCGTATGCATTGATCCTGAAAGAAGTATCCGGCGACAGACGGCTGCCGATAATCATCGGTGCGTTTGAAGCTCAGGCAATAGCTCTGGAGATGGAAGGAATAAAACCTCCTCGTCCGTTGACCCACGATCTCATTAAAAACATTATCGATACACTCGGTGTATCGCTCCATGATGTACTAATAAGTGAATTACGTGACGGTACATTTTTTGCGCGACTTTCTTTGAATTCACATTCCACAGAGATCGATTCCCGGCCCAGTGATGCTATCGCGCTCGCCGTGCGGTACGGCGTACCGATATTTGTATCGGAGCTTGTTATGGGCGAAGCGGGCTTTATTCCCGAAGAAGAAGGAGAGGAAAAAAGCGATATCGATCAAATGCTGGGCGGTTCATCAAAAGGCGGTGAAAAGAAGCCGCCGCAGAAAATGACCCGGCTCGAAATGCTGCAGAAGCAGTTGAAAGAAGCAATCGACCGGGAGGATTACGAATCCGCTGCAAAAATCCGCGATGAGATCCGGTCTTTGAGCCAGGGTGATTAATATACTCACATCTAAAAGGGAAACCTATGCGCAATACATTATTACTGTGTGTCATCCCGCTTTTCCTTCTACAGATTTCATACGGCGACGAAAACGAGCAGACGTTGGAAGTAATGCTGGAGAATGCCGACTATTATTCACAAGAAACCTGGGAGCACGGAAAAGCCCTCGAAATACTCTACGAAGCTCTTGAACAATATCCCGATAACGATGAGATACTCTGGCGTATAAGCCGCGCGTATGCCGACAGCGCCGAAGTACTTCAGAAAGTTGAAGACGCTTACGAGGAAACTATCGAGCACTATTACCAGCGTGCTAAAGATTATGCCGACCGGGCGATAGAGCAGAATCCCGAAAACTCTATGGCATACACCCGCCGGGCTATTGCAACCGGACAGATTGCTCTGTACCAGGGAATATGGAGTGCCATCAGCTTGGTAAAAGAAACACGTGAAGCGGTAGAAAAAGCGCTTGAACTGGATGATGCAAACAGTATTGCACATTTTGTATACGCACGTTCTCACGCCGAGGTAAGCCAGCGTCCGCGGTTGTTCAGAAGACCCCTCGGTCTCGGGTGGGCGAATATGGATACAGCACTCGAGCACTTCGATAAAGCAATTGAATTGCGTCCCGATTTTATTATGTACCGGCTCGATGCGGCGAGGGCATTTTTAGAGGAAGATGAATATGATCGCGCGTATGAACTTCTTTCAGTGATCCCTGATCTCGAAAATCAAACGCGTTTTGACGATACCTACCGGGAAGAAGCAGACGAGCTGCTCGTACAGATAGAGAACCGATAGAAAATATGACCTCTGCGGTAAAAGCGTTTATATTCGACCTCGGAAATGTCATCGTAAATTTACACACCGACCGGTTTCTCCCGCTCCTCGGAATGGATCACGAATGGAGTACCGAGGATGCGCTGAAAAAATATGAGCAATCGGGATTCAGCCGGGATTTCGAGCTCGGTCATATTACCTTCGATGAGTTTTACCGGAAATCATGTGACCTGTTCGGAATTACGGTCGAACGCAGGAAGTTTCTCAAAGCATGGAATTCTATTATTGGAGATGAGAAAGAGGGAATGTACGAAATCGTTGAGGAATGCACCCGGAGAGCGCCGGTTTATCTTTTAAGCAATACCAACGAGCCGCATTATCACGACTCGCTCACCAAAGCGCCCGCTTTACACTTTATGCAAGAACACTTTCTATCCTATAAACTAAATTTACTCAAGCCGGATCCGCGTATATACGCCGAAACTATCAACCGAATCGGATTCCCTGCGGGGCAGATATTTTTTACCGATGATCGTGAGGATAATGTTGAATCGGCGCGAGGAGTGGGTTTACGAGCGGTACAATTCAAAAATCCCGTTCAACTGAAAGAAATGCTGGACACTATGCAGTGTTAATCTTCCGTTACGGTTTCGTTATCACGGAGTGAAAACCGATGTAATAATTCTGTCATTTCGCGAACGGCGCGTTCGAATCCTGTAAATATTGCCCGGCTCACGATCGCATGCCCGATACTTACTTCTTCAATCTGCGGTATCTCTATAATAGGTTTAATATTTGAATAGTTTAATCCATGTCCGGCGTTAACACCGAGATCCAGTGAGCGGGCGAGCTCCGCAGCGGTGCGGATACCGGCAAGGTGTTCCTCGGCTTCCTCGAACGTTCGAGCATTTGCAAACTCACCGGTATGGATTTCGATAAAATCCGCATCGATATCCCGCGCTAACCGGATGTATTCTTCAACGGGGTCGAGAAATAAACTGACCGCAATGTCTTTTTTATGAAACCGGCTGATTGTGGTTTGTAATGATTTTCTGTTGCCGATAATGTCAAGACCGGCTTCTGTTGTCAGTTCTTTACGCCGCTCGGGCACCAGTGTTACAAGATCGGGAATGATATCGAGCGCTATTGCTATGATCTCTTCGGTCGCGGCCATCTCAAGATCGAGCCGGGTTTTTATTGTTTCACGAAGTAAACGAACGTCGCGGTCGTTGATATGCCGGCGGTCTTCCCGAAGATGACAGACGATAGTTTCCGCTCCGGCAAGTTCGGCGATATGGGCCGCGGTCACCGGGTCGGGTTCAAGTCCACCGCGCGCTTCGCGGATAGTAGCTACGTGATCGACATTAACTCCTAAGCGCATAATAAAAGTGCTCCTGTAAAAATTCACAAAGTAGTACAAAAATACGGTTATTTATCGAGTGTATCAAGTGAAAAATAGAAGATAAGTATCGTTGAACCACCTTGAACTCTCATTTTGCCCCGCCCGAAATTCGTACACAAACACTCGTAATTCGTAACTACGTTTATTATATTAATAAAATCATTTTATCATAAAATCGTTTTGTATGTAACCTTACATGAGCCGACCCCACGAAATACGCCAGCGTAAGAAAGCCATCAGTATTGCTCTCTTTGTGGGAAGCTTGATGCTCGTCGCAAAAATAGGAGCATATTTTCTTACCTCTTCGGCAGCCATTCTCTCCGATGCCCTTGAATCGGTCGTACATATTTTCGCCACGTCCATCGCATTTTACAGTATTATCGTAAGCTCGCGTCCACCCGACCGGGATCATCCGTACGGTCACGGAAAGGTGGAATTCTTCTCCGCCGGTCTTGAAGGGATGCTCATCATCATTGCGGCGATCGTTATTATGTTCGAAGCGGTTCGCGGGATGATCGTCGGCCGCGAGCTGCAGAATCTTGACTGGGGAATGTACATCATTGCCGGAGCGAGCGCGGTAAATCTTGTGCTGGGGTTATACCTCGTGCGGATGGGAAAGAAGACCGATTCGCTCACACTGATCGCCGACGGAAAGCACGTCCTCACCGACTTCTATACCAGCGGCGGCGTCATTGCCGGATTGCTGATCGTGTATGTCACCGGTTGGGAGGTGCTCGACCCGCTTGTTGCGATTGCAGTTGCATTGAATATCCTGTATTCGGGAGGGAAACTCATTCGTGAGAGCGTCGGCGGCTTGATGAACGAATCCGATACGCAGCTTTTAGCCGATATGGTTGACCGCCTGAATGAACAGAAACGGGAGCCGTGGATCGATATTCACCAGCTCCGATCCTGGCGGTCGGGCGATAAGCATTACATCGACTTCCATCTCACGATGCCGTATTACTGGGACGTGAAGACATCGCACGACGAACAGCTCATAGTCGCAGAATCGTTGAAAGATCTGATGGACGGTAAAGCGGAGGTACTCATTCACATCGACCCATGTGAGCCGTCGTGCTGCAAATTCTGCCAGATGAGCGACTGTCACGTGCGAAAGGAGGAGTTCAAAGGGTGGACACCGTGGACGGTGGAGCATGCGATGGGTCCACCGGGGTATAAGTGAATTGTATCGAATGTCTTCTTCGCCGAAAAAGAACGCATTTAAATTTCAAGCTTTAAAGCTTCAATGCGCTCAAAGTGTTTTCTATTCAATGTATAGAACGGTAAGTCATGAGCAATCGCAGTAGAAGCAATAAATATATCCGGCAGCGCAATTAATTGATTCTGGAGTTTTAGAGATGTGTAAATACGTTTGGCGTGTTCGCTACAGTGCATATCGAAAGGTAAAACCGGAAGCTATGATAATAGCTTATTGACGAATTCACGATTTTTAGTGGTGGTTCCTACAGCGAACTCAAAATGGGTTATGGCTGATATCGTGCATTCATAGTTCTGTACCAGGGAGAATAGTTCTGACTTATCTTTTTTCTCTTTCCTAAGATGGTCGATAAGAAGCGATGTATCGATCAGAACTTTTTTACGGTCCATGTGTTCATCAATTCTCTAACCTGATTGTACTCATTTAGTTCATCGTCGGTAATAATAGGTGCACTCAATAATAACTCGGTGAGATTAGTGTCAGAAGCATCAATTTTCGAAATAACTATCTCTACTGTTTTTTCATTGTACTCGTCAGGTAAATCTACTTTAATCGTCCCCGACTTGACTTTACCTATCTTTCTTATCATCGCAATAATCTGGAAAAATACATCGTGTGTTTATATGTCTTTGCTTATTAATATACAAAATATGAAGCAATAGCACAATCATAAAAACGTTCTAAATTCGGCCTGCAAGCTTATCCTGCAGCTTGATGAACGAATCCGATACCGCGCTGCTGCAGGAGGTGGTTGAGCGGCTGAACGAGCACAAACGCGAAGGGTGGATAGACGTCCACCAGCTCCGCTCCTGGCGGTCGGGCGATAAGCATTACATCGACTTCCATTTCACCATGCCGTATTACTGGGACGTTGCCACAGCACACGAAGAGCAGAAAAAAGTAGCAGAATCGTTGAAAGATCTGATGGACGGCAAAGCGGAGGTACTCATCCACATCGACCCGTGCGAGCCGTCGTGCTGCAAATTCTGCCGGATGAGCGATTGTCACGTGCGAAAGGAGGAGTTCAAGGGTTGGAGACGGTGGACGGTGGAGCATGCGATGGGTTCGCCGGGGTATAAGGAGTAGAAATTGTAACCCCGGACGCCGTCCGGGTTTTTGTAAATCAATATTTACAAATTGTAATTTTTATTAACAAAATCCCTTAAACAGGGGATTGCGGCTGTCTGACAGACTTATTGGTTTGGCAGTGAGAATTTTGGTATTGATGTATAGGGAGAATCTGTGGAAAACATCCAATTGATGAATGAAAAAAAAGGGAATGATAGCCTTTCCCCGTAGCGGTATCCTCTCCTCTGCGGAGAGGATACGGCGAAAGGACCACCGTTCCCCGGCGGCAAATACTGAGTAAATGCCGCCTATTGGCAAAGTATTAAATTTATATTTATAAGTCAATATTATTACAAGAAAAACAATAAATTATTTTAGACGGGGAAGATATGTCTATCGGTTCACTTCGTATCGGAGTACAGTCTCCAACAGCTGCTTCATTGGGAAAATTCGGTGATATACCTGTTAGTTTATATACGGGTACACCGGATATAGAAATACCGATTTATAAAGCAAAGGGTAGAAAGCTTGAGCTG
The DNA here is from genome assembly GCA_007128495.1 of Bacteroidota bacterium. Taxonomy (GTDB): domain Bacteria; phylum Bacteroidota; class Ignavibacteria; order T3Sed10-11; family T3Sed10-11; genus T3Sed10-11. Next base: position 1,548 of record SKXH01000084.1, on the reverse strand, counting down.
CCTATAAAACTTCGGTATCATGCATCGGGAATAAAAGTTGAGGAAATAGCCGGGTTGGTAGGTTTGGGATGGTCGCTTGATGCAGGTGGTGTTATAACAAGAACAGTTAAAGGTATTCCAGATGACTGTATAAACGGATACTACTATACAGGAAATGAACTTGAACAAGTATGGGATAAAATTGAAGATCTTTCTCTCGGCAATGATGTAGCCCCGGATGCGTACCAATATGTTCAAAACGCACTAAATGAAACGTATGGTTCAGAACCCGATCACTTTTTTTATAATTTTGTAGGAAGAAGCGGACAATTAATTATTACACCGAACCCTGAAGATAGATTCCGCACAATACCTCATAAAAACTTCAAAGTAACAGCACAACTTGGATGGGACTCCCTTTTAAGCACAAACATACATACCATTAAAAGCTGGACTATTACAACCGAAGATGGAACGAGATATACGTTCTCTGAACTTGAACCCCACAAACAGGACACCTCAAATTCATTATATAAAACATATGTTTCGAGTTGGTATCTTACAAAAATACAGTCTGCCGACGGTGACGATATTATAAATTTTGAATATGAAAGTTTAAATTATGAAACACAAGAGATGAATCATTATGAAGAAAGATTCACCAACTACAGTGGTGCGGGTTGCGATATGCCTGATTCGACACCGATGGTGCACCAATATACATATCAACCTAAATTATTGAAGAGAATAACTACTGCTTTTGAAAAGATTGAGTTTACTAATACTCCCCGGGAAGATTTAACAAATGATCGAAAATTAAGTACAATTAAGATTTATGAGGCACAAAATTTGGGAGGAAAGAAGAAGGAAGAATGGCATTTTACTTACGATTATTTTAGCAATGGTGATGATCAATCAAAAAGACTCAAACTTGATAAAATAGAACGAAAAGGTGAGGACGGATCATTTGAAAAACCATACAAATTCGAATATAGGGAATCAACTCCTCTACCAACGCGGCTCTCAATGGCAGTGGACCATTGGGGGTTTTATAACGGTAAATCATCAAATGATACATTGATACCGGAAATGGTTGTTAAGGAACCGTTTGGAAACTACAAGGCTTTTTCCGGCGGAAATCGTGAGCCCTCTTTTCCGTATTCATGCTCGGGATTGTTAAAGAAAATTATATACCCTACAGGTGGAAGTAATGAATTTGAATATGAGCAGCACAATTTCGGTAAAATTAGTACAGAGCTTGTAACTTATTCCCATAGTGAATTAAAACAAAAAACAGCATTGGCACCGGGGAATGGAGAGCACATCGTACCGTTCGAGGTAATAGCACCGGAGAATAAAAAGGTTCCATTACAATTGACTGTAAATCTTGGACTTCCTCCGGGTCACGAATACAATAACAATTGTGAGGGAGAAAAAGTAGGTGATTGGTGTGCACGTGTAAGAATTAAAGATACCGATATAGATATAAGGGAATCGGGTGAAACATTAGTTGAACTCGATCCGGGGGAATATGATCTTATAGCAGAGACACAGCACGAGCATGCTAGT
>SKXH01000204.1 GCA_007128495.1 Bacteroidota bacterium | reverse complement strand
GCTCTTCGCCTGATGATTCACGGGAGGGGCGCGGCTGTGAATCTCCACGCATCGCCATCATTTCTCCACCATCCTGACGCATCATCGATGGATCAACAAGCGCTTCGTTGGGTACCTGTACGATATTTTGTCTACTTGCAATCTCAATTTCTACATCAGTCGACATACCTGCTTTTAAAAAGCCGTCTTCATTCGGAACAAGAATGGTGACACGAAACGTAGTAATATTTTGTTCGGTTCGCCCCTGGGGAGAGACCCGAATCACTTCACCGGTAAACTGTTTATCGGGATATGCATCTGCAATAATTCGTGCTTTATGGCCGGGTCGGACCATCCCGATATCCACTTCATCGACATTCGCGATAACGTGGACCTGATCCATGTTTGCGACTGTCGCGATAAGCGTGCCGCCTCCGACAGTTGTTACGCCGGAAGAGATAATCTGCCCCGCTTCAACTTCTTTTGTTAACATTATTCCCTGGATTGGTGAACGAACGATAGTTTCTTCCATCCGTTCTTCTGCAAGCTGCAGAGCCGATTCGGCCCGTACGAGCTGTGACCGGGCACGAACTTCATCCACCCTCACGCGGTCCATTTCTTCGGCCGAGATCAGATCTCTTTCAAAAAGTTCTTCCGAGCGTTTGAGATTATTTTGTGCCTGCGTGAGGTTTGCTTCGGCGACCATCAAGTCTGCCCGGGCTTGTTCGAGCTCATTACGCGCGGTGCGCTGATCAAGCCGTGCGATCAACCCTCCCTGATTGAGAACATCGCCTTCCTCTACGTTCATTTCCTCTATTTGACCGCTTGCTTTGGATTTAATTTCAACACGATTGATGGGATCGACGACACCGTTGGCAGAAACCAGCACTTCAAGGTTACCCCGCTCAACGGTGAGTACCCGCTCATACATCGGACCGGCCTGGTCTGCCTGTGTATCACCGCCAAAAAACATAGAACGCACGAAAACCAACGCACCGGCGATCACGGCGATGATAACAATCCATTTTACTGCTTTCATATCTTTACCCTCTCCTGTAAATAATTCTATCTGTTTTTTCTTCGTTCTTTCCGGTATTCCGAGTATTCTTCGAGAAATACTTCGTACTCGGCAAGCTGCTCTTCGCTTAGTATCTCCCGTATTTCATCCCTCAAACTGTCGGTCTGTTCACGGAATTTTTGCCGGTACTCTGAATGGATTTCACTCATCTTCTCACGACGATTTTCGATTAACTCATCATATATGACAATCTGCTCCTCGTTTAAGTTTAACCGTTCTTTGACGTAATCGGATACATTGCCATACGGCGATTCTTTATCTTTACGCGCTTCTGCATCAGTCATTATAGTCGATAATGAAAAACCCGCTACCGCGCCGAGCAAAAATGTCACGACGATTACGATAACTGCACCAATTTTTTTTCGTTTCATAGGATTTAATTCTATCTTTAAAAATTAATTATATTTACCGCTCACTGAATGTAAGCGAGACTACATCGTCATAGGTGATCTCATCTTTTTCAAGTACTTCGCTTTCGACACCGTTATTAATTGGTATAAACTCATCCATACTTACAACATCGATTGCCGCATCATCCGGGAAAATCATAACCGCAAGCAGGATAAATACCATCACAGCACACGCGGTAACGATCTTTCTGCCCACGATAAGTATATCGTCGAGCAAACCTCTGTACTCGACCCCATATACCTCATCCATCACCTGCGCGGTAAACGACGGTGATAAATGAACCGGCTCCGGGCGGCTGCTTCTCATTAATTCACTGGTAGTGTTAAAACCGCCGACGAGCGACGAACACTCCGGACACGAACGTACATGTTCTTGTATGGATTCAATGTGACCGGTATTTCCTTCATTATCTACCAGAGAGGCGATCAGGTCTTCTCTTGCTGGACACTTTGTTTTATTATTGTAATTCATAATTCACCTCGCAATGCAGGCGTTAATATTTTTTTAAGCTGTGTTCTTGCTCTGAACAATCGTGATTTCACCGCCGGCACACTAATATTGAGAACATCCGCAATTTCTTCATATCCCATATCTTCATATTCTCGCAGCACTAAAATCGCTTTTGCATCCCGGGGTAATTTTGAAAGCCCCCATTCTACCAGCTCTTTCACTTCGGAGCGATTTATTTCTTCGGGAGTTTTACTCTCCGGCGAACTTGTGCCGCGCATCCGTCCGAGCAGCCATTCATCAATTCCATCGAGCGAAAAAATCTTAGTAAGTTTCTTCTTCCGCAGATAATCGATCGTGTGATTGACTGCTATTCGATATAGCCACGTATGCAGCGATGAATCGAATTTAAAACGGGGAAGCGACCTGTACGCTTTTATGAAAACTTCCTGCGTCAGGTCTTCGACCTCCGAGCTTGAGTTTGTCATTGAGTATATCACACGTGCGATCCGATCTTTGTATCGTTCTACAATGTGCCTGTAAGCGTCTGCATCGCCTTCGATACATTTTCGCACGAGCGAGAATTCATCCATCAAATTACTCCTGTCTCTCGCGTTGACATTGTATTTGACGATGAAAAATCGTAAAGGTTTCTAAAACTCATTATTAATTTT
>SKXH01000164.1 GCA_007128495.1 Bacteroidota bacterium | reverse complement strand
GCAAGCTCGTCGCCCGGAGCAAGTGGAACGGACTCAGACTTTTCATCATAACCGGTTTTGCTCACTCTTATTGTATAATCGGTTGTCGCCTGTTCGGGATCAACTTCCAGGGTCAGTGAATATTCTCCCTCCTGATCTGTTGTTGTGCTGGTGGATCCGAATGTCTGGCTCGTTGCAATCACATCTGCATCCTCAACCGGAGTCCCATCCTGCAAAACTACTTTTCCGTGAACCCGTGCAGTTTCATCACCAACCGGATCTGTAACGCTGTCTTCACATCCGGTAAACAGTAACGGGGATAGTATTAATCCCCAAAGTGCAATATATATTTTCAGTGCGTTTGACATTATCAATCTCTATATTTTATTTATCGTCTTTGATTATCGCTCATCCCTTTTAACCTCACCCTCATCACGCAGCCGGTCAATGTCCATTTGATATTGCTGGCGGCGCTGCTGGATCAGGTTTTCTTCACGTTTTTGTGCAACGCGCTCTTCGAGTGTCGGAACGAGATTTGCTTTTAAAAGGATGATCAATTCCTGTTTATCTCTTTGAACACGGTTATATCCGAAGATATACTTCAGACCGAAAAACCACCACGGAAGGTCTTTCAATACAGGGATCCCCTCACGCAGCACCCGCTCCTCGGTTACATAAAGGCCGCCGATCACGGTCTCTTCACCATCCAGCAAAAGGACACGCGTTTCGGCCTCGGCCTTTGCTATTACCGTGCTCACAACACCCGGCGTACCGGTTGACCGCTCCGCTTGAATATCGAGTGATATAAACGGTATGTCGTCTTCAACAAGTACTTCAGGAGTCACGTTAATGATAGTACCGGTCTGAATAAACTGGTCGATAATATTACCGGCAAAGTCGCGTTGTTTTATAGATATATCCTCGCCCACCTGAATACTTCCGGTTTGCCCCGAGCGCACTGTAACTTCCGGACTTGCTATGACTTCCCCGATATCCGTTCCTTCAAACAATTGCATCAAGGCATTTACATTTGCAAAACTCCAATCGGGTATGAACTCTATTTCACCCCCTCTGTCATCCCGGTCTATTACACCTACATCGGGATCCCGTGCCGAAGCGACACCGGTGCGGATCTCACCGAATCTATCATCGGAGCGGAAGAAATTCCACCGGATTCCCGATTCCCGCATCTTGGTATGATTAACCTCGAAGAATACCGCAGAAATATTTACCTCCCGGCTCCGTAATGTCGGGCGGTCCGGGTCGAGCGGTCGATCCGGCTCAACGTCAACATCAACCACATCCGGATCTTCCACGATCATGAGGTAATCTTCCCCCTCTTCATACCAGAGGCCGTGATGCGCGAGTATTTTATCGAGTGCATCGAGCCAGTGCATTGCTTCAATGTGCACGCCGATCTCATCGGTCCGGCGTTGGAGATCTATGATGACCTTGCCGGTGTATTTTTTGCTCAGCTCGTTCAATTCGGCGATCGCCATGTCGAAGGATAGTTGTCTTTCCAACGAAACAATTGCATCGGGCGGAGTATAATCCCTCATTTCCCGGCGTTCTATTCCCGTTTGTCCGTATGCGGATTCTATAAAACCCGTTCCGGCGAACAACAGAACAAGTAAGCCAAAAAGAGCGTATCGTTGTAGTGAGTGCATATGTAAAACTCCTTTACCGAGTAGTATTATTACCATTGTATCGAATTCTTAAATTAAACCGTTCTATAATCCCGCCTTTATTAAGCGTAAATTCAACTCTGCTTTCTTCGGGAACGATATTGGTTACATTTCCAAGATATACTTCATCGCCCACGCGGATCGTCCGAATTTCACCTTCGTGATCCACCAGTATCGCTTTATCCGGAAGTACGGCACGTAATTCTGAGCGTTCCGCTTCAATCAGGCCGTGAATGTTCGGCGGAATATTCGAGAGTATCAGCGGTTGGAACGGATTATATCTCAGCGCATTCGGCCTTACCGGTCTTTGTCCGGTTGAGGTGAACAATTCCTCAACACTTGTGAAATAGCCCCGCAATTGCATATCAAAGGTAACCATTAACCTGGGCATTTCGGTTTCTTCATCGCGGGTCTCAACACCGCGCAAATTCATACTGTGAATTCTGTATAACCTCCGGCCGTTCTCGAGATACCAGAGAAAATTATAAAATACGTGAAACGGCGCTTCGCCGCGAAGGTTATATGTATTATAGCCGTACCGATCTTCTTCGGTTTTACCACCGTAGACCATATCAAGCCGGACGAAACCGCCGCTGCGGTCTATCGAGCGGTTAAAGTAGTTATATGTTTCGCCTGTTATGTCAGTCCTCGGTATATCTTTCGTTCTTCCTTCCCATCGGCGGCGTTGATCCTCCAATTCCTCATTCAGAAGGTTATACTCGGTAATAAGATCGGGTATACGCGCAATCTTCTCATCCAATTCCGCAATTCGTTCCTCTTGTTCCTCAATTTTCGCCGGCTGGTGGATCGCCCATATATAGCCGCCGACAAGAAGAACAATCAGAAGCAGAACAAATAGAACAACACTATTTCGTAAGGCGTATGACAAAATTTACTCCAAAATTGACTTTTCTTGTTATTTATTTTT
>SKXH01000200.1 GCA_007128495.1 Bacteroidota bacterium | reverse complement strand
TCGGGGAATGTATATTTGTTCTCTCTAAATTTTCTTCGGCTTCTTCGAGTGACGCTTTTGCCTGCTCAATCTGATGTTCGGCAGCTTCTTTACTTGATAGAGCGACCGTGTACGCAGTTCGGGCGGAAATGAGCTCTGACTCCGAAGAAAGCTCTTTAGCGAATAACTCCTGTGCGCGGGTATATTCAGAGAGAGCTTGTTCGAGATTCGCCTCTGCACGTCTTAATTCTGCGCGGGCACCCTGATATGCCGCCTGTGCGCGATTTCGGGCCGCGACATATGCATCGGGGCGAATGCGGACTATGAGGTCGCCGCGTTCCACCTGCTGACCTTCACGAACCGGCATCCCGACAATTTCCCCGCTTACCTCTGCACTGATCTTCACCTCGGTTTCCGGGAAGATGCGTCCCGAAGCGGTAACGATCTGTACGATCTCGCGCCGTTCAACAGTTTCGGTCTGTACGGCGATGACATTATCTCCCGAACTTCCGAAAATAACCGCCAGGACAAGAATGAGAAACAAACCGCCAAACAAGCCAATAATAAGTTTGCGTCTTGATTTTTTTGCAGCCATAGTTTAGTATAGCTCCTCTCCGGTCAGGTATTCAAGTTCACGTATTCCCAATTGAAAACTGAATATTGCATTGACATTATTTGCTTCAGCTTCCGCCAGGTTAGCATTCGCAATTATCAGATCGAGTAATGTGCCTGCTCCGAGGTTATATCGTTCCTCAGCAAGCCGCTGTTCTTCACGTGCGGATATAATATTTTGTTCGGTTACCTGAACTTGTTTCCGAGCAGTTTCAAGAGCGAGGTATGCTTGACGTACATCGAGAAGTGCCTGATTACGTAATTCTTCGTGTTCTATCTCTGCCCGTTTTACCTGCACGCGCGCTTGCTGCACTTGATTACTTCTTTGAAATCGTTGAAATAATGGTATCGAAATATCAAGTCCGTAAGACCACGTGCGTGATTCATCGATCGAGCTGACGGTTTCGCCAGTTATATTGTAATTTGCTCCCAGACTTACGGTCGGCCAGTAATTACCGCGTGCGCTCGTTACATTTGATTCGGTTGCATATACACGTTGTTGTGCTGCCTCGATGTCAGGACGGGTAGCAACTGTTTTCCTTTGTAGTTCATCGAAATCTTTGAATCGTTCCATCGTCGCTTCAATTTCCTCCTCGGTCAGAGATGTAGGGACCCCGGCCGGATCAAATTCATAATTGAGAATCGGGTTCAATCCGATATAGTAAACCAGATCCGATTTTACGTTTTCGAGGTTTTGCTCTGCCTGAATAAGTGCAAGCTCATCGTTTCCGACGACGACTTGCTGCCGGTAAACGTCAACGATAGGAACGGCTCCGACCCGGTTGGATTCTTTGATGCGTTCGAGTTGTGCCTGGCTTCGCTTCAGATTTTCTTCACTTACTTTGAGCAACTCCTGTCTGCGGAATACTTCGAAATACAGATTATAAACCTGTGTAATTACGGAACGCTCCGTGTTTTGTAAAGAATGATTTGCGGAGGCGCGGTAATAACGTGCCTGATTAAGGTCGCTGAAATTGGAAAATCCATCGAAAATCGTGACATTGCTCGTTGCACGGGTATTGATTGTTGTGCTCGACCGGGTAGCTGTTATTCGTTGTCCCTCTATTACTAACGGCCCGACTTGCTCACGTTGTGACGCTCCGGCGGAGAGATTAAGATTGGGCATAAAATTGCCGTATGCCGAACGCACACGAGCATCTTCCGCTTCTACAGTTGCTTTAGAGCGGTTAACCTGGTAATTGCGGTCTAAAGCAAGGGTAACTGCATCGTGCAGAGAAATTACTTGCGGATTTTGTGATTGGTCTTGCCCCCGCAATTCTTCTGTAGAAATTCCCCCCACAACTATCGCAAATGCGATTAAAAAGGCCAGATGTTTCATTGAAAAAGACTCCTTTACATTTTGTAAGTACTTAAAAAATAACACCTTACTCCCGGTAACGGTCAGACGGTGTGACAGAGATATAATTGATCAAACTAACTTAATAGACGAAATTTAATGGTGAAAGTTTCAATTTACTCAAATTAAGTCCGAAATTCCGAAGGTAACATGAAATCCCTGCGGCTTCAGAGCTCGCCAGGTGAGATCGATACGAAATAGTTCGAATATTTTTCCGAGCCCGATTCCGAACTCGGTATACCATCCACCCGTTTCACGCGGCAGATAATATTCAGTTTCGGGAATCATCCGGGTCCAGCTCCGGGCTATCGAACCGTGCACCAAAAACTCTAAGCCCATCTCATATAGAAAAGGAATGCCGAGTGCGAGGAATGGAATTCTTCTAAAATTATGTTCTAACGAAAATTGTAAGAACTGATCACCGGCAAACTCTTTTGTACCGATGCCGCGCAGTGTACCGACCGTCGCAAAACCTGAAAGATCTGAATCCAATTCGAAAAACCGCTGCACAGGAATTGTTCCGCTGGAAATTCCCCCCGCTATGAAGTATGATAAATACGGACTCAGTGCATGGCGTTGATACATGGTATTAATTCGACCTTGTATCGTTGCAAAGAACCGCGTGAAATCGAAGTCACCGCCGGTCAATGAGGGAGAGGTATGTTCGAGTGAGGTCTCCCATCTGAACCCTGTCGGAAGCATGAAAAAGCTCGATGAGGGTTTTCGTTCAGCGTGTAATGTAAACGAGCGTAAGTGTGCTTCATCTATTACAGGGTTTTCACGGAACGATCTGCTCTGGAAAAAGATTGAAAAATCGGTATTCTTTTCCATTGCACTGTGCGTTTCATCGGTATAGCCGAGTTCAATCCGGGTGGTGTGACGGCCGTGTTGCGGGCGTCTCCTGATATTGAATTCAAGAAAGCTGCGCCAGCCGTCGGTAAAGTAATAGTCGAGGTAATCGTTCTTATCGAATAATGCCGCCGACGATACAGCAAGTGAACCGAAGTGGTGTTCGCCCGGAATGGGTGCAGTTTTATTATATATTTCGGCACCGATCCCGATTATACGTTCTTTTGCCGGATATAATACCGTGCCAACAGAATATTTCCAGCTTTCATCCGATAGGCCGTAGCCGAGTGAACCATATAATCTCGTATACGGGGTAAGATCATCGAACGATAATTTTCCGCCGATATAAAATCCTTCGACCCTATTAAAGCGGGCGTCAAGATATTGTAAGGGTTTCAGGTACGATTCGATCCGGCCGGCTCCGCCTCTGCGCTCATGCTCGCCGTGGGTTACCAGACTATCAATCCTCTGATATGCTTGTTTTTCCTCGTAGGTGAGCGGAAGCACATCCCGTTCAGCCCAGTATGTGGAATCGAAATGTGCCGCTTCATCGGCAACGGTAAACTGTTCTTTATCGGTAAAGACTGTATCGTGTATTCCGGTATTTATATCGTAATCATAGATAACCGTAGATTTTTCATAAAGGAAATCTGCGATGCGCAAGCCGGGAAGTGCAAATGTAAATCCGGCGGTGAATTGAAAATTCGACGGCATCCAGAATTGTTCGTCGTATAATCTGAATTGTTGTTGATAATGAACCCGTAGTTGCTGGATGATCGGCATGTGAAATGCTTCGTTCGGTGTCAGATCGACTTCAATAACGGCATAGGTTCCATCGGCGATCGATATGTATCCTTTAAAAAGCGGCTGCAAGCGTGTTTTCGGAATTACTTTTATATCAAATACCTCGACATCGTCCAGGTGCCTTATGCTGATGAGCTTATAGTCATAATAGCGTAATGCATCTGGGGCAGTGACCCCGACGAAAGTGAATCCGGCAAGCTCGATTTCATCGTCGTTAAAGTTGACTATCTCACCCATTCTGGCGAGTTGATATTCATCGGGGAGATTTGCCGATTGCCGCCGCTGGTAAACGATCTCACGCATACCCTCGTCGCGCTGCCAGTAAATATCGGAATATGCTTCGGAGATGGTATTGACCTCCTCATCGAGTATGAGTTTATCACGGGCAAATGCGCTGCCGATAAAGGAGTCGAGTTTTCCCCGCCACTTCGGTTTGTTTTCAATTGCTCTCCGGATGATTTCTATGGCAGGGTCTTCATCAGTTATCATTACTTCGGGAAGTTCTATGGGTGTCGGTCGTAATGAAATGTTGTGCTCAAGTTGATCGGGAATCGATACGTGCGATGTATCCGATCGATAGCCGATATAACTGACGATTATATTGTGTTCGCCCCGCTGTACCGGCAGTTGAAACTCACCGTCACGATTTGAAACCGTTCCGCGGGATGTTCCTTCGATCCATATATTTGCCGACGGGAGCGGTCGGCGTGTTTGTTCATCGGTGATGCGTCCGTGAAGGATGTACGTGTCCTGTGTTTGCACCGGTGTTGATGCAAACAAACAAAGTAATAGAGTGGCGATACCGGATATCGTCAAACATTTAATGTGCTGAATAAATGACACGGAATCACTTAATTTAGCCGGATATTTTTTAATAATGATTACCTCAATCGCTCCATTTCAGGTGATTCGGGGGGCTCACGCTCCCGGGTTATTGACAATAATCAATATAAGAAATGTGGGGGGAAAATAAAAAATTAATACAATTCAATCAGTAAGAAGTATTTGCAAATATCCTGAGAACGGCCCGTCATAGTTCAGTTCACCGGTAATCTCAACACCGTTCTGGATGTCTACATCACGGATCGCCCGTGTTTTTTGTACATTCCCGTTAGAGTGAATATCCGTATGATTTCTGCCGTTTATCTTGATACCGGTAAATGTCATATCGGTACCATTCTGTGAACGAAGAACTATTATGATGTTTTGAAGATGTTCGACACCGGGGAGATCTCCCCGAATCGTCGAGGAAGCGGCAGAGATGCTGCTGTTCGAGGTATTAAAATCGGCGGCAATGCTATGGTAAGTAGATTGAGAAGCGCCGGAAGTGTATTTAAATGATACGGTACGGTCGGCGTTAATCTTTGATTTGTAACTACTCATGTTGTCTGCAATTTTTACCGTGACGCTGTTTCCGTTCATATATGTTGCACCGAATGCTCCGCCGGGTTCATCCGGTTCGAGCGTAACGATCAATAAGTTTTGAGTGTTTTCATATCCCGACATATCTATAAAGATAACAAATACGTTACCCTGTTCGTGTGTGTATTCTTCGCTATTCATTTCGATGTCGGCGATCAGAGTTTTAACCAGATCCATATCGAATTGTGGAATGCCGTCGCTGTAATAGGTACGATCTGATTCGAGATCGAAGTCCTGATAGTCGAGCAGTTCCCATATCACAAGCTGGACTTCACGCCATCCAAGCTCGTCATACGTGTCCATATAAATTTCGATATTATTCATCAGGTAGTTGATCGGATTCCATTCAGGAACATGCTTTGACGACAGGAGTTTTATATTGTTGTATTGTCCGCCGTTTGAATTGATCGGGGCATCCCAGCGTGCGCACCAGGCATCGTATACACCGTTTCCGATAATACCGTTGTCGGATATATTTTCAAGCGTGAGTGTGAATTGACTGCTTACCCGGTTTCTATTAAGTGTAAACGAAGCACTATCTGTTCCGGGAATTTCAGACAATCGCGGAACGGTCTCGACGGCATCGCTCAGTTTTGGAGTCGGTTCGGATGCTTGTTTGCAAGATACAAATAACCCCATTATGACGATGAGTAACGCAGCTAATGAAGTTTTCATAACGGCAGGGCCCCCAGCAAATGATATGAATATAGTTACACTTTATAGATACTTCTATAATAATAGATGTTTTTACCAAATTGTGTGACTTGTATCACAATGCTATATCAAGTACGATATCTTTGCAAACACCTGCCACATGTTGTTTGAGTTATCATCTTGTGTATCCCAGCGGCCGTACGCTCCAGCATAAATTGCTGTCGCATAATTAAACCGGTAACGTACGAGAAATTGATTTTCAAATGTTTGTTGGTGATCGGGTGTGCCGGTGTACCGCGGATCATTCCACTTAAAATCCCGCCATTGTGCAATATTCCGGATTGCCAGTTCCGGGGTGAGTTGTAATTCGGCGTAAGTTCTATGTATCCAGGCATTTTGAGCGGTAATAGAATGGTACAGCTTATAATAATTTATATCGTGCGAAATTTGTAATTGCCGATCGAATAAGTTGAAGGAATTAGATATATATCCATCGAAGCTCGTCATTAATTCAACAAGACGGTAGTCGATGGCATCGCCGGTACTGAATCTGGTTGTGAACCGGTACCAGTGGGACGGGATTATCCGGAAGAACATTCCGTAGCGGGTTGTATTAAAATCACGGTCAATAAACTGTTCACGTTCTTGCTGTACATGCGCATCGACGTATAATTGCTTTATGGCCGAAACTATCAATCCTCCCCTGGTACTCAAGTTTAACGGTGTGTGGGATGTGCGGTCCCATGTGCCGCTAAATCGTACATATGATCCGATTCTTCTGACAATGTCGTGATCGGGATACAAATCGTAAGAGGTGCTTGCAGCACCTGTGCGTATTCCGACACGTTGCTGCATTCCCATTCCGGTGATAAAGGTATCCTCGAAGTCGCGGGTTTCAATGTTGTAATTCCAATGCCTGCCGCTTCTGTTCAGGCGTGCGATATACCCGAATCCCGTGAAGTTGCCTTCCGGCATATCGAACGTCGTAGCGACATCGTCGGGATATCGCGTTGAAGTGCCTATGACCTGCGTAACAAATGTGTGGCGGTTGTCGAGTGCAAACTGTCCATCGGCACTAATGAGCCGATTATATCCGCCCTCAAATTCACGGTCTGTGGCGAAAACTCCCATGACCGCATCCGCCGACATATCGTAACGATACCGGAACATTGCATTCCACGATTGTTGATCAAGCACGGTACTTGCAGAGGCGTCTCGACCCGGTAAAAGCAGCCAGGTAACCTTATCATGAAGTCCGAGCATCAGAAAATTATGCGGTCCGGTTTTGCCCGTCCATCGGAGTCCGACTGTTGGATCGATCAATGTGCGGGTGTAGATTGTTTGACTGATCGGAAATCTAATGAGATCGGTACGTTCCGAAAAGAAAGGACGGTGCTCGGGAAATCGTGGCAAAAATCTAATGTTGGTTGTCATCTGGAATGCATCGGTTTCTACCTGGCTATAATCGGGCAGTATGGTGGCATCGATAGCCCAGTCGGTAGTCTGGTATTTCATATCGATACCGATAGCGGGATCGAATTCAGAATGTGCCTGCTGCTCATCGTATATTGCGCTTGTATACGGTATCATTTGAAGCGGGCGAAATGACCTATCCGGATCGTCAATGGTGACAGCGGGGATTTGACAGAGGAAACAATTACGGTTATAGTCCCATTGAACCGGACTAATTTCATAACGATGAGAACGGGGGATGACCCGAAACGGTTTAAGATTCCAGGTGACCTTGCCATTATTTGCATTGTTACTAAGACGTAAATATCTGTACGGTAGTGCAATTTCCACAATATAACCGTGGTCGGTAATCGTTGCTGCTGATTCCCACATAAAGTCAAATCCCGAATCGTCTGAAGTACCCTGACCACCGCGGTCCAACCGCATTGCATCATACTGCACACCGCGGGCATTGACGGCTATATAATACGCATTTCGCTTATCTCCGAATGTATCTATATATACACCGATGTGATCATCTTCGGTTCTGCTCCAGCTGTCACGGTCGGTTAATGATGCGCGTATCCGGTTTGGCTCCGGATCGAGTGCGATAAATGCGATACGGAATTCTGATTCGGTCGACGCCATAAGTACATAGGTTTCCATTGGTGCAGCGACGTTTTCGCCGATACGTATTTCGTACGGCAGCTTCCACATTACCGCTTGATCCCAGAATGGTTCGTCGAGTTTACCGTCAACTGTAACGGTACCGTTGACGCGCGGGATTGAAATGGTATCGTCTTTATTTACAATAAACGCCCTGTCCTGCAGCTCATCAACTGTAAAATTAAAATATGGATGAACGTCCGGGGTGAAAAATAGTGATAGAGTTATTGATATTACAAAAAGCCAGATTATTCGCATCTTTAATATACACCAACGTCAATCGCAGCAATTTCCCTCAAGCAAGCTAATTCTACTACTGAATATAATTACCTAAATCCCTGTAAATAACAATATAATTAAAATTTATGACTTGTTAAAGTTACCTTCGTTATACTTTTGAATAATTTGATCTTTTACTTTGTAAAGATAATCGACAGCGGCTTCGTATTCATTCGGTATCTCGCCGTCGAGTATCGCATCTTCTACGGCTTTTTTTAGTAAGCCGACGAGTTTGCCGGGGGGAATGTCGAGTCGTTCCATGATCTCGTCACCGCGAATCGGCGGCTGCCAGTTGCGCAAACGGTCCTTTTCCTCAATCTCCTCCATACGTTTCATAAGGCGGTTATAGTTGTTTAAGTACTGTTTTACCTTCCGCGGGTTTTTGGAGGTGATATCCGCCCGGCATAGTTTCATTAAATCGTCGATTTCCTCACCTGCTTCAAATAACAAACGACGAATTGCAGAATCGGTCACGTCTTCATCGACGAGCGCCATTGGCCGCAGATGTAATCGAATGAGTTTTTCGACATACGGTACACGATCGAGCGGTAATTTAAATCGTTTGAATAGATGTTTTACCATACGTGCGCCCAGTTCCTCATGGCCGTGA
The DNA here is from genome assembly GCA_007128495.1 of Bacteroidota bacterium. GTDB lineage: Bacteria > Bacteroidota > Ignavibacteria > T3Sed10-11 > T3Sed10-11 > T3Sed10-11. Next base: position 1,396 of record SKXH01000200.1, on the reverse strand, counting down.
AATGTCCAGCCCTGTTGCGGGTGATATGCTTTCGTTTTCGGCTTTGCTATGTCGTGCAGCAATGCCGCAATGCGAAGATATACATCGCCGGTGTGTTCGGTGATGTTATCGAGTACCTGCAATGTATGGTAGAAAACATCCTTATGATGATATTCGTACCGTTGATCGACGCCGGCAAGTTCATTGAATTCAGGAAAGATGATCTCAAGTAATCCGGTCTCCTTAAGGAGTATAAATCCTTTCGATGGCTTGTCTGATTGAATTAACTTCAGCAATTCATCGGTGATGCGTTCCTGCGATACGATTGTGATACGCTCTTTGTTATTTTTAATTCCCTGCAGTGTTTGCCGGTGAATGGTGAAATCCAATTTGGCGGCAAATCGTATCGCACGCATCATACGGAGCGGATCGTCGTCGAATGTTTCATCCGGGTCGAGGGGAGTCCGGATCACTTCCTTTTTTAGATCGGCCCTGCCCTTGAATGGATCGAGCAGTGTCCCGAACTCCGATGGATGCATCGCTACCGCCATTGCATTAATTGTGAAATCACGACGGGAGAGGTCGTCATGTACCGTAGCAGGTTGTACCGAGGGTTTGCGCGAACGTTCGTGATATTTTTCTTTGCGGGCACCGACAAATTCTATGTCACGATCCCGCAGCTTAACCAGTGCAGTACCGAATTTCTCATATACAACGACATTTTTTGCCTGAGCTTTTTTGGCAAAAGCGTTCGCAACGGTGATGCCGTCGCCGGCTGCCATCACATCGATATCTTTTACCGTTTTCCCGAGGAGGTGATCGCGTATATAGCCCCCCACAATATAAAGCGAGGTTTCGATTTCCTCGGAGAGATGCGATAGAATTGATATGACCGGATCGTCGGGCAGTTCCGGCGATATCCGGGGATTTTGGTCATGTGTAGTATTGCTTTTCACCACGGGATAACTTGTTCGTTTATTTTCTTCAATACTTCCAGTGCAACTTCGAGTGCTTTTTTCCCTTCAAACGCGGTAACTAGCGGTGAGTTTCCGTTGTGAACGGCATCGATGAATTGTGCGAGCTCATATTCAAGGGCATTTATATCCGGTACCTCCGGACGTTGATACACGATAGTCTTCTTTTGTTCACCCTCTCCGATTTCACCGAGCATCATAGTTAATTCGGGTACGTCAGTGCCATCACTGAACAGGCGGTATAACTCAGCCAGACCCTGCAAAAAGTCGATTGTAATGTATGCATCACGCTGGAATAATCGCATCTTGCGCATTTTCTTTTGTGAAATTCTGCTCGCAGTGATATTTGCAACCGCCCCGTTTTCAAATTGGATCCGCGTATTCGCTATATCAATTGAATCCGATACGATGGCAACGCCGTTTGCATCGATCTGTTTGACCGG
>SKXH01000115.1 GCA_007128495.1 Bacteroidota bacterium | reverse complement strand
GATACGATCGTAAAACGGTTTGGGAAAGAGGTCCTTCAATGACACATGCACACCTTTCAGAGTATGAATTGCAGAGGATATTGGATCTGTCTGCAGAAGAAAAGACGAACGATGAATCATTCCGCCATCTCCAATCGTGTATGGTGTGTAAAGAACGTTTCCGGGCGCTTGAAATGATTCATACCACTTTAAATGAACAGAAGATCGAGCCGTCCGATGAGCGCGGGGTTGAAAAAATTATGCAGCAAGTTCGATCGGGGCATACCGACTCGCTGATGGTACCGATCCTGCAGCGATTTGCATACGTAATAGCTTTGGTGCTGGTGCTCGGCATCGTCGGGATTGTCTTTTATCAGTTTGATGTGATCGATTACGCCGGATTTCAGCTCGAGACTGATGAGGCAGTGGATATATTCGGTGGAGCGTATACTGCCGTTCAAGAGCAATTTATTACATACAGCAATTTACTTGCAGAGGTGTTTGACCGGGTATTCGGTGCAGAAACATTTCCGGTTTTTTCTTTCACGGTGGTGTTATTGCTGCTGCTTGCAGCGCTTGACCGGTTGTTGCTGGCGCCGATACTGCGACGGGGTAGATAACACGCTATTGATTATACATCCTAAGTGACCGCTTCCATCGTCTCTTCATAATGTTTTTCGTAGAGAGGCACAATACTATCCACGTCGAAATTTTCTACAGCCCTTCGCCGCGCCGCTTCCGAGAAAATGCGATATTTATTTTCATCGCGCAGTAAATCGATTGTGTATCTTGCCATCCGGTCGATATCACCTATCTCTGCAATATAGCCGGTCTCGCCGTGTACCTGAAGTTCGGGCAGCCCGCCCACGCTCGATGAAATAACCGGCAAGCTGCACGACATAGCTTCAAGCGCAGAAAGACCGAAACTTTCCGATTGACTCGGCATTAAAAATATGTCCGAGGCGGAATAAATCTCTACGAGTTCCGACTGCTTACCGAGAAAAATGACATCCTTGCAAATACCGAGCTCCCGGCATAATTGTTCTGTATTTGAACGGTCGGGACCGTCGCCGACGAGAACAAGACGGCACGGGACCTCTTTTCGTACCTCGTTAAATATCCGAACGGTATCGGGGACGCGTTTTACTTTCCTGAAATTGCTGATGTGCATGAGTATTTTCTCATTGTTCGGTGAAATCTGTTCCCGGAATTTGCACGCCTCGGCTTTCTTGTACTTCTTCGTATCGACAAAGTTCGGGATGACTTCGATATCTTTGGTAATTCCGTAATTGGAAAGAGTTTTTTCTTTGAGATGCCGCGAAACGGCAGTTACACCGTTGCTTTTTTCAATACTGAATTTTACGGCATACAGGTAACTCGGTTCCAATCCGACCAATGTAATATCGGTGCCGTGCAGTGTGGTTGTGAAGGGAATTCCATTATCTCCCAAAATTTGTTGTGCGAGAAAAGCGCTTGTTGCATGCGGTATGGCATAATGTACATGCAGGATATCAAGTTTTTCATACTTTACCACATCGACCATCTTACTTGCAAGGGCTACGGTATACAGAGGAAAATCGAACAGTGGATAGTTGCTCATTTCCACTTCATGGAAATAAACATTCTCGATAAAACCGTCCAGACGAGTCGGTAATGCGTAACTGATAAAATGAACTTTATGACCCCGTTTTGCCAGCGCCTTGCCTAATTCGGTCGCTACAATGCCGCTCCCGCCGTATGTCGGATAACACGTGATACCTATATTCATAAACAGCTTTTCTCCTTTCTCACTGTAAAAGATACATCAATTACTTTTGAATCTCAACATTACGTTGTTTTTGATTTTACTATTTCAATGCGCTATCTTGTAGTTATGAAAATTGAGGAATATAAAACCGTATCAAAGTATGCAGAGGCAGAGCTCAAAATTCAGGGATCACGATTTATCGGGCAAATATACCCGGTCGAAACAGTAAACGAGGCGGACGAGATACTTGATCAGTGCAGAAAAGAATATCACGATGCTACTCACTGTTGTTTTGCGTACCGTATCGGTTTCGACGGCAGCGAGACGAGATCCTCCGATGACGGAGAACCCTCAGGCACAGCAGGTAAACCGATTTTATCGATTCTCGAACATAATGATCTGACGAATACACTGCTTATTGTTATTCGCTATTTTGGCGGTACGAAATTAGGAACCGGCGGACTTGTGCGCGCGTATACCGAAACCGCACAAGCGGTGCTTTCCGGGGCAAAGATTCTCAATATACCCGTTTTTGAGAATATCCGTATTACCTTCCCGTACGATTATACCAGTGCGGTTATGCGAATCATTGCTCAATATGATCTCATAATCCACGATACCGAGTATAGCGAGGATGTAACGATACATATCGGTATCCGGCCGTCATTGAAGAAAACTATCCAGAATCAATTACGGGATGGAACATCGGGAAATATTGCCATCAAACATTCATAAACCAATGTTGCAAGTTTTTCCAATCCTCACTATATTTTAACTATCCTGATTTATAATTAATTAATACTTGATACTTCATTCCATGAATTATAACCAGTCTATGAGTCTTCCCTATGAGTTTATTTGATCAATTAGTCGTTAAAACACTACCGCTTGTACCCAAGCCGATTGTCCGGTATTTTTCAAAACGTTACATAGCCGGTGAACACCTGCCCGAAGCCGTTCGTGTTGTCCGGGCATTAAATGAGAAAAAGTTCATTGCTACTATGGATGTTCTCGGTGAATCGGTTACCGAGAGAAACCTTGCAATCAATATGCTTGGCGAATGCAAAGAGGTTCTCAATACAATTACTGAAGAGAAACTCGATTCCAATCTGTCGATCAAACTGACACAGCTCGGTCTCGATATTGATTATGACTTTACGCTTAATAACGTCCGGGAAATTGTCGAACAGGCCCGTTCGCTCGATAACTTTGTTCGAATCGATATGGAGGATTCGAAAACCACCGACCGGACGATAGATATCTACAAAACCCTCCGTCAGGAATACCCGAATGTCGGCCTTGCAGTTCAATCATATCTACGCAGAACGGTTGACGATGTCGGTGAGTTGTTGAAAGAAAAATCAAATTTTCGTGTTTGCAAGGGGATTTATATCGAACCGGAGAAAATAGCATATAAATCACGAAAAGAGATCAACGATAGTTTCATAAAACTCATCGAGATGATATTCGAGGCCGATAGTTATGTCGGCATTGCCACCCACGATGATGATCTTATTACAGAATCATACCGGCTTATTGAAAAGTACGATAAGAAACCCGATCAATATGAATTCCAGGTGCTTCTCGGAGTGCGTCCGGAATTGCGCGATCAAATATTGCAGGACGGGCACCGGATGCGTATTTACGTGCCATTTGGAACGCACTGGTACCAATATTCGATCAGGCGATTGCAGGAAAATCCGAAGATGGCAGGTATGGTATTCAAATCTTTCTTTACCCGAAGAAATAGTAAATGACACGCCGTGAAGCTGTGTATCAACATATATGTAATTTTAAAATAGTATGTAAGGATAATCTATGACACAATTGACAACTTCAAAGTCTTCGCTACCCGAACCTACTCCTTTGTATCGCTGGACTGTCCTTGTATTTATAAGTCTGGCGATGTTTGGTAATTATTATGTATTCGATTCTATCGGCCCGGTCTTTGATCTACTCTCGGAACAATTGGGTTATACCGATCAGCAGCTCGGTCTTTTGTATTCGCTGATGAGCGTTGCAGCAATTATCTTTCTGCTCGTCGGCGGTTATTTGATAGACCGGTGGGGAATACGTAAGTCGTTGTTGTTGTTTGCAGTCATTTGTTTGATAGGTGCTGCGATCACTGCTTCTTCACCGCTTTTCGGTATTATGGCGAGCGGCCGTTTTATATTCGGATTGGGAGCAGAGCCGCTTATCGTGGCGGTTACCACAGCGCTTGCAAAATGGTTTAAAGGAAAAGACCTCAGCTTTGCGTTCGGTATCAATCTCACGATATCGCGGCTCGGTTCTGCATCGGCCGACTGGTCTACCTCGTGGGCACGACCGTTGTATGATAACTGGCAGGATCCGCTATTCCTTGCAACGGCGATAGGAGGTATTTCACTTGCAGGTGCCTTCTTATACTGGATAATGGAACGGCGTGCAGAGGAACGGTACTCATTAGGTGAGGCGGAGGAAACCGAGAAACTTGAGTTTAAGGAATTGTACCGGTTCGACAGGTCGTACTGGTATGTTGTTGCACTGTGTGTTGTATTTTACTCCACTGTATTCCCGTTTCGTGCGTTTGCCATTTACTACTTCCAGCAGGCACACGGATTGGAGCGGGATGCTGCCGGCTTGTTGAATAGTTTATTACCGATCTCCGCAATGATCGCAACGCCGTTGTTCGGCTTGCTTGTCGATAAGATCGGGAAACGCTCGTTCTTTATGGCCGTCGGTTCATTGATACTGCTGCCTCTTTTCCTGATCGTTACATACGCGCCGCCCGGCCCTGATATAAATGTGGTATTACCGTTCCTCGGAAGTGCTGAGATCCCCTTTACGCTCCTTGCAGTGATGTTACTGCTGGGTATGGCATTTTCTCTCATACCGGCGGTTATGTGGCCTTCGGTTGCCTATATCGTTGAAGAAAGGAGACTGGGTACCGGCTATGCTCTGATGACGCTCTGTCAACAGGTGGGGATGGCACTCGTACCATGGCTTATTGGATTTACCAATGATTTTGTCGGAGCAAGTGCGGAGCAACCCGAACTCTATGCATACGGTATGTGGATATTTACCGCGCTTGCGTCGCTTGGATTGTTCTTCTCATTTATGCTCTGGCGTACGGAGAGAGGTCCGCACGCGCACGGACTCGAAACGATCACAACAAAAACCGGAATGGATGTTCCGGAGCAGCGAAGAAGACGGGGAGAAGAGTAGTGGTATAATGGAATAATAAAATAAAGGTATGATAGTATTGGAGTTATTAAAAAGTCCCTGCCGGTCATTCCGGCGGGGATTTTTTATTGGTTTAATTTTATCTCACCCCTTCGGGGTTAAACGAAGTCTGGCTGACTGGTTTTAATTGGGGCGTTGCCCCAATCTGTTATATCGGGGTTGTCCAAAAAGTATTGTAATGCATCATGATGACGATTAAAACTACCGGTAATATGTAGTTTTCGCCATTCCGGTAAGGGAGATTCATGAATCTCCCTTACCGGAATGGCTTTTTGGATAACCCCTTAAATTTTACCGGGGTATTAATCCGGCTTGTCCCGATACTTATCGAGGCCGAGCCCATTGGGGAATTACCGGAATATTGATTATTATTTCCCCGAAGGGGAAAGATACAACAGCCGGGGGTAACACCCCCGGTTAAGTGTTTCAGACGACATAGTTTTACACTGAAGGGGTAAAATAAAAATTAGGTCGAAATAATAATATCAATTTATTGGAAACATAAGAGATTAGTATCATTTTAAATCTTTTCTTTATCTCACCCCTTCGGGGTTGTTAAATTTTACCGGGGTAACGCCCCATGAAAAATTATTAACACATAACCCAAACCTCACAACTAAAAACCTGCCCCCTTGCACTTTTACCCCGAATTTTTATATTTACCTTATCAGGCAGACAGACAAACAAAATTCCATGCAAACTACTCAGACATCATTACTCCCGTTACTCAAGCGGTACTTCGGCTTTTCGTCGTTCAGGCCGTTGCAGCAGGACATTATTCACGATTCACTTGCAGGTAAGGATGTATTCGCGCTGCTGCCGACCGGCGGCGGGAAATCACTCTGTTATCAACTTCCCGCGCTCGTGCGTTCCGGACTCACCGTCGTTATATCGCCGCTTATTTCATTAATGAAAGATCAGGTCGATGCATTGCAGGCAAGCGGTATTGCCGCTACCTATCTCAACTCTTCACTCACACCGGACGAATCGCGCCGGCGGCTGAGCGGACTGCATAACGGAGCATACAAGCTACTCTACGTCGCGCCGGAGCGTGCATTGCTTTCAACATTTCTCAATAATGTGGTCAACTGGAATGTCACTTTAATCGCCATCGATGAAGCACATTGTATCAGCGAATGGGGCCACGATTTTCGACCCGAATACAGAAAGCTCGTGAAATTGCGGGAGCTTATGGCTGGTGTGCCGATGATGGCATTAACTGCTACTGCCACCAAGAGGGTTCGGGAGGATATCAAAAAACATTTAAATCTCCGGAATCCGTCAAGCTATGTCGCAAGCTTTAATCGCCCCAACCTGAGCTATAAAGTCATTCCAAAAAATGATCCGTACGGACAGTTGTTAACATTCCTGCACCAACGAAAAAACGAGAGCGGTATCATTTACTGCCAGAGCAGAAGAGTGACCGAATCGCTTGCCGGAAAATTACGTGTCGACGGCTTCGCGGCTGCGTCGTATCACGCAGGTATGGAACAACACGACCGGACAAAAAATCAGGAGCTGTTTCAGCGTGATGAGATCAGAGTGATCTGTGCGACGATCGCGTTCGGTATGGGAATCAACAAATCGAACGTTCGCTTTGTGGTTCATTACGATTTACCGAAAAACATCGAGGGATATTATCAGGAGACCGGCCGGGCGGGGCGCGACGGATTACCGTCTGATTGCTTGTTGTTGTTTAGCCGCGGTGATATGGTGAAGCAATTGCACTTCATAAAAGAAAAAGAAAGCCGGCAGGAACGGCGCATAGCAAAAGCACAATTGGAAGATATGGTACGTTATGCCGAAAGCAATGAATGCCGGCGCGCGTTGCTGCTCGCATATTTCGGAGAGCAGTATGCAAAATCAAATTGCGATGGCTGCGATAATTGCACGCTTCCCCGTGAAAAGTATGACGGCACAATTGCCGCACAGAAAATTTTGTCCTGCGTCTACCGCATCTATGAGAAAAGCGGCTTCAATGTCGGTCTGCGATATGCAGTTGAAGTGTTGACCGGCGGCGATACCGAAAAGATCCGGCGATGGAAACATTATGAACTTTCGACGTACGGTATCGGTAAAGAGTATAGTCGTGAAGACTGGATGAATATCGGACGGGAGTTAATGCGTCTGGGATTTTTAAAACAGCAAGACAATAACGGCTTTACGGTGGTTGACATAACTCCCGAAGGAATGGAAGCGCTCAAGCAGCGGTCTTCTATTATGTTGACGAAACCCGTGAAGATGGATGAGGCGGTGAAAGTGCGGCAAGGCGAACAGGAATACGATCCCGTTTTGTTCGAGCGGTTGCGGTCGGTGCGTAAGCGTCTGGCGGATAAACGTGATGTTCCGCCGTTCGTAATTTTTTCGGATGCCGCGCTCAGACAAATGGCGCGCGAGTTCCCCGGAAACGACACGGAGTTCAGGCGCATTAGCGGTGTCGGGGAGAGGAAGCTGAAGGATTTCGGAATGATTTTCCTTAAAGAAATTTCTGATTATCTGCGGCACAACCCGGATGCGGTTAAAAAAACCGCGAATAATAAACCACCCGTCGCGAAAAGTAGATGGATGAATGAAACGACACGTGAAACTCTGCGTCACTTCCAATCCGGTAAATCGGTGGATGAAATAGCTCACGTACGCAATTTAAAGAGCAGCACCATTTATTCGCATCTTGAAAAAGCAGCCAACGCAGGAGAAAAAATAGACATCCACCGCTTTGTAACACACGAGGAACTCAAAGAAATTAACGCCGCTTTTAGTAAAATCGGGTATGGAAATCTTACCGGAGTTTACGAGATTTTAGGCAAGCGTTTTGATTATGGTGTTCTAAGAATCGTCAGAGCATTGAGTCAAAAAAAATAACATTGTCTCCTCAAAGTAACGGCGAAATTATTTTCGCCGTACGATCCCGATAGATATCGCTTACACGTAAAAATTATTTTCAATTACATTGAACTTGCATCTTGCACATCCTCTGTTAAAAAAAACGCCCTCTGCACACATATCTGAAACCCCGAACCCCGAAGAAACTTTCATTCAACCAACGCACCTGCCACAACATTCGCAACGAGACTCCGCAGTCGAACAACACTTGTGCTGTCGTCCGGATGCACCCGGTTTGTTAATAGTATAACTGCCGTTCGGGTAGCCGGATCGATGACAATGGAAGTCCCGGTATAGCCGGTATGTCCGTATGTTTGGTCGCCAAACAAATCGCCCTGGTTCGATGCAAAAGGAGAATGCAGATCCCAACCGGGCGAACGCCCGAACGATTCGTATTCCTTCGGGATGGTTGTTAATGTCGATACGCTGAGGGGACTGAGAATACGTTTACCGTTCAGGGTACCATTATTAAGAAGCATAGCGGTAAATAGTGCGAGATCGTTTCCGGTTGAAAACAAGCCGGCATTTCCCGATATTCCACCCATTAATTTCCGTGCGAATGGATCGTGCACGACACCGGTGAGTAATACATCATCCTCAAATGTTGTCGGAGCAATGCGGTCTGACATAGCATCGGAGGGATTGTAGGTCGTGTTCTTCATACCGAGCGGGGTAAAAATATTTTGGCGGGAGAACTCTGCCAGTGTTTTCCCCGAAACCTGTTCTATGATCTGCTGAAGTGTAACGTAATTGGGACAACTATATGTAAACGAAGTTCCCGGTTTAACTGAGCGTTCCAGATGACTGAAATAGTCGACGACCGCATCCAGCGCCGGTGAGCCATGATCTTCGACAAGTTGCTCAACGGGCGGATATGATGGCAATCCCGAAGTATGTGTAAGCAAATGGATGATGCGGATTTCACGTTCGGTATCGTTATCGGGGTCAATCCAGGCATTAAAATCGGGAATATATCGTGAAACGGGATCGAGCAGCCGGATTTCTCCCTGTTCGACAAGGATAAATATTGCAGTGGCGGTTGCGACAGGTTTGGTTAGAGAAGCAAGGTCGAAAACGGTAGAAAGATCCATGCGCACTTCTTCGGGCTCAAGCTGTCGTAAGCCGTACGCTTTTTGATATACGATCGCTGTATCCCGTACCACAAAAAGAACGGCACCCGGCGTTTCTTTGTTATCTATTGATGTGTGGATGACTTTATCCACTCGTTGCAGCCGTTGAGCATCGAATCCGGCATCTTCCGGAGCGATCACCGGCAATGATTGTGAAAAAACCGGTATGCTGAAAAACAGAATAAGTGTGACTATATATTTCATATTGATATCCAGAATTTTTATAGATTTTATTTTGTCAGGGGATAATATAATGAATTCTATATTGATTTTCGTATATATTAATTCGAAATTATATATGAGCCGGCTCTAAAATGGAATTCAATCTAAATAAAGCCACGGATCACGGATTTATTATATTGAAGTCAACTGAAAATCCAAAAACTGTAAACTGTAAACTTCAAACTGAAAACTAAAAAATGTATTACCACAAAAAACATTTTACTCTCGAAGAGGCAAAAACAACACTCGAAACAATACGTCCCGACATCGAACGAATGGTGGATCTGAAGCAAGAGCTCGATGAGATGGGCTACGATATGTATAAACATACTTTTTTCGGCGGCGTGGGACCAAACGGTGAAGGATTCCATCCGCCGGAGCTTGAGGAGCTTGTCGATATAATTCAATCGATAGTGGAACAGGGAATCGAGATCAAAGGGATCGATGATGGTCTTATCGATTTCCCACACATTCGTGACAACGGCGAAGAAGTGTATCTCTGCTGGAAAGCGGATGAGCCGGGCATTGAATACTGGCACCCGATCCCGGATGGATTCAGAGGAAGAAGGCACATTAGTGAATTGTAAATTCCATTAGATAATAATCAAACATCAATATCCAATCCATGTATAAGCTTGTTTCATCATATAAACCTGCGGGAGATCAGCCGGAAGCTATACAACAGCTTGTTGAGGGACTCAAACGGAATGATAAATATCAAACGTTGCTCGGTGTGACGGGTAGCGGGAAGACGTTTACCATGTCGCACGTTATTGCAGAACATGACCGGCCGGTGCTGGTGATGTCACACAATAAAACCCTCGCCGCACAATTGTATGCAGAGTTAAAGGGATTTTTCCCCGACAATAAAGTTGAGTATTTTATAAGCTATTACGATTATTATCAACCGGAAGCATATATTCCAACCACCGATACATATATCGCAAAAGATGCATCGATCAATGATGAGATAGACCGTTTGCGTCTGAAAGCAACCAGCGCATTGTTAAGCGGCGATCAGAACGTGATTGTGGTAGCGAGCGTCAGCTCGATTTACGGTATCGGCGCACCGGAGGAGTGGGCAAGTCAGGTCGTTACCATTAGGAAAGGCGAACATATCGAACGGAATGCATTGCTGCGTAAGTTTATCGATATCGGATATGCACGAAACGATTTCGAATTTACGCGCGGCAACTTCCGGGTGCGGGGCGATATTGTTGAACTCGTCCCTGCCTACGAAGATCGCGAGGCGCTGCGTATTGAATTTTTCGGCGACGAGGTAGACCGTATTTCCACTATCGATAAGAATACCGGCACTCCAATACGAACCGGCGAGTATGAGGCGATCTTCCCGGCGAAACATTTCATTACCTCGCGTCCCACACTCGAACGGGCTATTGAATCGATTGAGGAGGAACTGGAAAGCCGCTTGAAACAACTCCGTGATCAGGGTAAATTGCTCGAAGCCCAGCGCCTGGAACAACGCACGCGCTTTGATATCGAAATGTTGAACGAGATCGGTTACTGCAGCGGCATCGAAAATTACGCGCGCCATATAGCGGGCAGACCTCCCGGTTCACGGCCGCACTGTTTGTTCGATTATTTCCCGGATGATTTTCTTCTCATAATCGATGAATCTCATGTCAGCGTGCCGCAGATCAGCGGAATGTACCACGGAGACCGCTCGCGCAAACAAACGCTCGTCGAGCATGGCTTTCGTTTGCCGTCGGCCCTCGATAACCGGCCGCTTACGTTTGAGGAATGGGAACATATGGTAAATCAAGTCATCTTTGTCAGCGCTACCCCCGGACCGTATGAACTTGAAAAGTGTAAAGGAGTTGTTGTAGAGCAAGTCATACGTCCGACCGGACTTGTCGATCCCGAAGTAGAAGTTCGTCCCGCAAGAAATCAGGTCGACGATCTGCTCTCGGTGATACGTAATCGCATCGAACGCAAAGAACGTGTGCTTGTTACTACACTGACAAAGCGGATGGCGGAGGACCTGACCGAATACCTGGAAGGACTGGCGATCAAAGTCAGGTATATTCATTCCGAGATCGACGCGCTGGAACGGGTCACGATTTTGCGTAATCTTCGTATCGGGGAATTCGATGTGCTCGTCGGTGTTAATTTGCTGCGTGAAGGATTGGATCTTCCGGAGGTATCGCTTGTTGCAATCATGGATGCCGATAAAGAAGGGTTTTTAAGATCCGATCGATCGCTCATACAAACTGCCGGGAGAACGGCCCGAAATGTACATGGTAAAGTGATTTTATATGCAGACATTGTAACCGGATCGATGGAAAGAATGCTCGAGGAAACAAACCGGCGCCGTGAAAAACAACTTCAATATAACAAGGATCACGGTATTGTGCCGCAGACGATTTACAAGAGTCTGGATGAGATCATGGCGGGGACGGCGGTAGCCGATGTGAGGAAATTCCGCGACCGGTCGAAGCACAAAATGCCCATCATTGCGGAACGAACGGTCAAATATCTTACTAAAGAACAACGTGATGATCTCATCGATGAGCTTGAACGGGAGATGCGAAAAGCCGCAAAGGACCTGGAATTTGAACGGGCTGCCGAACTGCGCGATGAATTGTTCCATTTGAAAAACGAAGTCAAGGAAGAAACATGAAACCGACCGGGATTTGGCCGGTACAATCCGTTAAGCGGTTATTAATAGATCCGTTGATCGATTTTATTTACGCTCCGGTTTGTTTCCACTGCAATGACGCTCTCCCGGCGGGAGAATATTGGTGTACGCGATGCGATACTTCACTTGAAAGAATACAGACCGGTTCAGACTCCCATAAATACTTACGTGAAGAAATACTCGCTCAAAGTGCCAACCTGCGGGATGTATACGCATTGTATGAATTTGAGCCGGGCGGGGTGCTGCAAACACTCATCCACGAATTAAAATACCGGCAAAAAACCGATATCGGCGTCAAACTTGGCAAACGTCTCGGCACTGCCGTAAAAAATATATTTGGTGTCGATGAATCCTGGATACTTATCCCGATCCCGCTGCATCATGCCAAAGAACGCGAACGCGGCTATAATCAATCGTATTATATTGCCCGCGGCCTGCACGAAGCTACCGGGGCGCGCATAGCTACAAACATCATAGAACGAAATCGTAATACCCGTACACAGACAAAACTCTCGATGTCGGAAAGAATGGAAAATGTATCGGGTGCATTTGTCCGGCACGACTCCACAGTGTTACCCGACGAACAGCCGGTTGCATTAATTGACGATGTCATTACGACAGGATCAACTATGGTTTCTATAGCGCACCTTCTGCCGGAAAATACTCCGGTTTATGCCTTTTCAGCAGGCAATGCCCCGCTTCACGTTCAATCCCTGATATAATTCAATTCTTGACTTTACTACTATATATTGGTAAATTACCAGACTAATACCTTTTTAGTAAATGTATGTAGTACCTATCAACAGAAAACAACAACAGGCATCTCTTGATCCTGTCATTTAGTGAATATTATTCCGGTTAAGGAGGAAATATGGCAATTAAAGTAGCAATTAACGGATTCGGACGAATCGGCAGACTTGTCTTTCGCAGAGGACTGGAATTAGGTGGAATAGATTTTGTCGCAATTAACGACCTGACAGATGCGGCAACATTAGCACATCTTTTGAAATATGATTCAGTACACGGAAAGTTCAATGGTGAAGTATCGGTAGAGGGTGACAATATCATAGTCAACGGCAAAAAATATAAAGTATCGGCAGAAAAAGATCCGGCAAATCTACCCTGGAAAGATCTCGGTGTGGATGTTGTCGTGGAAGGAACCGGTGTGTTCACCAAAGCCGAACAAATGCAAAAGCATATCGAGGCGGGTGCAAAAAAAGTATTGCTGACTGCACCGGCAAAAGGCGATATCGACTCGACGATCGTTCTCGGGGTCAACGATGATATGTTGAAACCGGATCATAAGTTAGTATCGAATGCTTCGTGCACTACCAACTGTCTCGCACCGATGGTCAAAGTATTGCATGACAATTTTGGTGTGAAAAAAGGATTAATGACGACTGTTCACGCCTATACAAATGATCAGCGTTTGCTTGATCTGCCGCATAAGGACCTGCGTCGCGCCCGGGCCGCTGCTCAGGCGATCATCCCTACGACGACCGGTGCGGCCAAGACGGTTACCAAAGCGATTCCCGAACTCGAAGGCCGGCTCGATGGTTTCGCTCTTCGCGTCCCGGTTGCGAACGGATCGATAACCGATTTTGTCTGCGAACTCGAAAAAGACATCACGGCAGAACAGGTGAATGAAGCTATGAAAAAGGCAGCCGACGGTCCGATGAAAAATATCCTGCAATATGAAACCGATCCTATTGTATCGATCGATATCATCGGCAACCCGCATTCATGTATTCTGGATTCGCTCTCGACAATGGCAAAAGATAATCTTGTAAAAGTTGTCGGATGGTATGACAACGAGTGGGGATACTCATGCCGTACCGTTGATTTGCTGCTCAAGATGGCGAAGTAAAATAGTGTTATCGAGCAGGGACAGCGAGCAGGTTGTCCCTGCTTTTTTATAAGTAGTATACATTGCCCGCAATAAATTAATTTCCCAGAAATTCCAAATGTAGTGAGGTATGATTATGAAGAAATTAACAATTGAAGATCTGGAACTCAAAGGGAAACGTGTGTTGGTTCGGGTTGATTTTAATGTACCGTTAGACGATAATCAAAAAGTGACCGATGCGACACGGATAGTTGAAACATTACCAACGATTAAAAAGATTATTGATTCAGGAGGCCGGGCTATTCTTATGAGTCACCTCGGTCGCCCGAAAGGACAACCGAAACCCGAATTCAGTCTACGACCCGTTTCAGAAAAATTAAAAGAGCTTGCCGGTAAACCCGTTCAGTTTGCGAATGATTGTATCGGCAAGGAGGTAGAGGATCAGGCGGCGAAATTACAGGACGGCGATATTCTCTTGCTTGAGAATTTACGCTATCATGCTGAAGAAGAAAAAAACGATCCCGACTTTTCGGCAAAGCTTGCCCGTCTCGGCGAAATTTATGTGAACGATGCATTCGGCAGCGCGCACCGTGCCCACGCATCGACCGAAGGTGTGACAAAACACTTCCAGCAATGTGCAGCCGGTTATTTGATGCAAAAAGAACTTGCCTATCTCGGTAAGGCGATCAGTAACCCTGACCGGCCCTACGTTGCCGTGCTCGGCGGTGCAAAAATCTCCGGTAAGATCGATGTTATAACAAACTTATTGGATAAGGTCGATGCGTTATTGATCGGAGGTGGTATGTCGTTTACATTTTTCAAAGCGGAAGGATTGGAGATCGGCAAATCATTGCTTGAGGAAGACAAGGTCGATCTTGCAAGAGAGATATTAAAAAAAGCGGCGGAGCTGAATGTTAAGATTTTGTTTCCCGTCGATTGTGTTATCGCGGATAAATTCGAGAAAGACGCCGCAACCGAGGTAGTCGATGCCGGTAATATAAAAGCCGACTGGATGGCGCTCGATATCGGTCCGAAAACGATCGATCTGTTCAAAAAAGAACTGCTCAATGCGAAGACCGTTGTGTGGAACGGTCCGATGGGTGTTTTTGAAATGGAGAAATTTGCTCAAGGAACCAACGAGATAGCAAAACTCCTTGTCGAAACAACCAAACAAGGTGCTACGACAATAATCGGCGGCGGCGATTCGGCGGCAGCAATTGCCAAGTTGGGTCTCGAAAAGGATGTTTCTCACGTATCGACCGGCGGCGGTGCATCTCTGGAGTTCCTCGAAGGAAAGGAACTGCCGGGCGTTTCAGCGCTGACCGATAAGTCGTGAAATTTCAGGGTGTGGAGAAGGTGTAGTCCACCTTCAAGGTGGACTACACCTTTCTTCTTCTTTAGAACTAAATTCACCGGTTATCTGTTGAAATAATCGGTATTCCTTATTAACTTATTTAACTTATGAGATACTCTAACTACGGCGGCGGCCAGCAATATTACAGACCGAGCTTTTTTGGCGGTGGATTTAGCTTTTTTCCTCCCGTAATAAAAACCCTCATCATCGCGAATGTGGTTGTTTTTCTCTTGATGATGCTGGGAGGTGCGTTTACTATTGGTGGTGCGCGGCTGTCCGATATTATAACCCGGTTTTTTGCCCTGATGCCGCTGGGATGGGGATTTTTACCGTGGCAGTTGGTGACATATTTGTTTATGCACGGCGGATTGTTCCATCTGTTTTTTAATATGTTTATTCTCTGGATGTTCGGCATGGAACTCGAGAATATGTGGGGTTCCAAAAAGTTTCTTACGTTCTATCTGATTTGCGGCGTGGGAGCCGGTTTAATTCATATGTTTATCGGACCCATTTTTGCCGGCGTCGCACCGACAATCGGGGCATCCGGCGCTGTGTACGGGGTCCTGTTGGCATTCGCCATGATGTTTCCCGACAGGTTGATCTTCCTGTATTTCTTATTCCCGGTTAAAGCAAAATATTTTGTCGGTTTTCTGATAATTCTCGGCTTGTTCATGGGCATCTCCGGAACGCGGGACGGCATAGCACACTTTGCCCATCTCGGCGGCGCATTTGTTGCCTTTATATATATCCTGGCTGATCGGGGGACCTTGCCTGTCAAGCAATGGTTTTCAGGGTTCAAACGTAAGAGCAGTACGGGCAACCTGCGCTATCACCAGGGCGGTTCCGATATTAAGGATGCGAAGTATTATGATATAAAAGAAGACAAAAGTAAACGCGAGCAGATGAAAAAAGATCCCGGCATTGATCAGGACCGTATCGATGAAATACTCGATAAGATCAGCAAGTCGGGATACCAAAATTTAACCGAAGAGGAGAAACGTATATTATTCGAAGCGAGTCAGAAATTAAGATGAAAAATCCTGTATTGCCCATAGCGACTAATAACAACAACGATGAGCAGCCGATTGCAACCGCACCGTTCAGGCGCAGGAAAACGCGTCCGGTACATGTCGGTTCGATTCCCGTTGGTGGAGGTTCACCGGTCTCCGTTCAGACTATGACCAAGACGAAGACCTCCGATATCGATGCAACCGTGTCGCAGATCAACCGCTGTGAGGAAGCGGGTGTAGATATCGTTCGTGTGACCGTTAATGATAAAGAAGCCGCTCAAGCAATGCACGAGATCGTTAATCAAACGAACATTCCGATAGTTGCGGATATACATTTTAACCACGTATTTGCACTTGAAGCATTAAAAGCTAAGGTAGCCAAGGTTCGCATAAACCCGGGCAATATCGGCAAGATCGATCGCATCCATCAGGTGCTCGGCGCTGCGAAAGAGAACAACACACCGATACGTATCGGCGTGAACAGCGGTTCGCTTGAAGAGGATATTCTTGATAAGTACGGGTATCCGACGCCGGAAGCGCTTTACGAAAGCGCAATGCGCCATGCACAAATATGCGAGGATTTCGGGTTCGGTGATGTTATAATATCCGTAAAGTCGACCGATGTCCGTTTAATGATCGAGGCATATCGATTGATTGCCGAGCGAACGGATTATCCGCTGCACCTCGGAGTTACCGAGGCGGGAACAACACGTATCGGCACCATTAAATCATCGGTCGGGATCGGTACTCTGCTCGCCGAAGGTATCGGCGATACGATCCGCGTTTCGCTCACCGATCAGCCCGAAAAAGAAGTTGAAGTCGGAAAAGATATTTTGCGGTCGCTCGGACTCGCATCGCGTAATGTTGAACTTATCGCGTGTCCGACATGCGGCCGGCTTGAGGTCGACCTGTTCGGCATTATGGAGCAGCTCGAAAATGCACTCGGTCACCTCAAAAAACCGGTCAAGGTTGCAGTGCTTGGATGCGTGGTGAACGGACCGGGTGAAGCAAGCGAAGCGGATATCGGTGTTGCTGCCGGCAACGGCGTCGCGATCCTTTACCGCAAGGGCGAAGTTCTTCGCCGGGTAAAAGAGGAAGATATTGTCCAGGCGGTTATAGAAGAAGTCACGAACTTTCAACCCGATGAGGAGGAGAAACAGACCACGATTTCTGTGTGATGTTTCGGGTACTTATTTTTTCGTTCACATTCCGTAGATTCAATCGATGAAATATAAAACTCTCTCTCTCTTATTACTTGCAGTAGCAGCGGCATTTTCTCTTGTTGCACAGGATATCCCTTTAGAGTATCGCAGCGGAACGTACATTGTCGATCGTAGTCCGCTCGAAGAATACCAACAGCGACGCCAGGAATTAATGCACCGTGCGGGTGACGGCATTATTGTTCTTGTAGGACGAGGCGACGATCGCGGTTACGGCGATGTCGGTACCTTTTCACAGGAAAAGAATTTTTTCTATTTTACCGGTGTTGAGATCCCCGAAGCGGTGTTGATGCTGCTGCCTGCCGAAGACAAAGAAATTTTATTCATACCCGAACGCAATAAACCCCTTGAACGATGGACGGGACCGAAGCTCGGACCCGGCGATGATGCCGTTGAGTATACCGGCATCGAAGATATCCGTGCCACCGGAGGAGGCGAAATAGTTCTTGATCATCGCAGACGGCCGGTACCTTCGTGGCATGAAGTACTTATCTCACATCTGCAAGCGGGAAAGGAGCTTCATCTTATATTCGAGGGAACAAGTTCGTTTGAACACGATCTGGCAGCTTCGTTGCGCGAGAGTGTACCGACACTTTCCATCAATAATTTATACGACGACCTTGTCGATATGCGGCGAAATAAATCGGAAGAGGAAGTTCGCCTGCTTCAGAGAGCCGTCGATATTACGCTCGACGCACACCGGAACCTCGCTCAGGTAATTCGACCCGGTGTGTATGAATATGAAGTACAAGCGATGGCGGAATACACCTTCCGTAAAAACGGCGCGGAGGATATTGCCTTCCCTCCGATAGTCGGCTCGGGATTCTTTTCAACGGTTTTACATTATGACCAGAACCTCAGGCAAATGGAGGACGGCGATGTTGTGGTCGTCGATATCGGCGCAAAGTACGGTTTCTATTGTGCGGATATTACACGAACATATCCGGTGAACGGTACTTTTACCGATCGCCAGAGGGAGATATATGATATTGTGCTGGGTGCGCAGGAAGCGGTGATGGACGAACTGCGTCCGGGATTGTCTATTTTCGATTTAAGAAAAATTGCATATAATTATATCGACTCGCACGGCAGCGATAAAGACGGCCGCTCATTGGGGCGATACTTTATTCACGGGATAAGTCACTTTGTCGGACTTGAAGTACACGACGTCGGCTCCGAGCACGCGCCGCTTCAAGCCGGAGATGTCATTACCATCGAACCCGGTATTTATATACCGGAAGAGGAAATCGGTGTGCGCATTGAGGATATGTTTATTGTAACAGAGAATGGATCGGTACATATATCGGATGCACTACCCCGCGCTGCCGATGAAATCGAACGATTGATGAAAAACAGCACGATAAATAGATATTAAAACTCCAAGCCATATCATCGATCAATAAAAACAAAGGAGGAAATCTATGGCAACAAGAAGCTTAAACAAAGTGATGCTCATCGGGCATCTTGGTAAAGATCCCGAATTGCGATACACATCCAACGGGGTCGCAGTTGCAAACTTCAGCATTGCAACAAACGAAACGTGGAAAGACCAGGACGGCAATCTGCAGGAACGCACCGAATGGCATAATATTGTCATGTGGGCAAAACTTGCAGAAATTGCAGGAGAGTGGCTGAAGAAAGGGAAGCAGGTATATCTCGAAGGCCGTATACAAACCCGTAGTTACGACGATAAAAACGGCGTCAAGAAGTATTTCACCGAAGTCGTTGCTACCGAGATGATAATGTTAGGAGGTCCGGGTGGTGCAGGCGCGTCGGGCGGAGGAGGTTCGGCACAGGCATCATCGGTGAATGAACCCGGACAGCAATCGGAAAAGGAAGAGGATTTACCTTTTTAATTGCTCTGCATCAGTGTTACAGAAAACGGCTTGGAGAACCGACAACCGATATAATACAGGAACGTCTGGCACCGTGTATGTTGTGATGGTTTATATACATCGTGTACAGACACGATACCCAACAGAGTAACTTGGAAACAGATATCCTCATATCGATTATTGTTATTGTTGTATTGCTCGTTGTGTCCGGTTTCTTTTCCGGTTCCGAGGTGGCTTTTTTCTCGCTTAAAAAACAGGTCTTACAATTGAGCGACACCCGGTACCGAAAAGCAGATAAGAGGATCCGTGTATTGCTTGAACGACCGCGAAAACTTCTGGTAACGATACTGATCAGTAATACTATTGTGAATGTTGGGATAGCAATCACGGCCGCAGTGCTTGCACTGCGGCTGGCTGATATTACGGGAATAAATCCCGCTATTGCGATTACTGCCGAAGTTATCATTATTACCTTTCTCATTCTGCTCTTCAGCGAAATTACTCCGAAGGTGTTCGCTTCCAAACGACCGCTCGAATTTGCACGCGTTGCTTCCTATCCGATGAGCGCAATGTATTCGATATTATTTCCTGTTTCAGATTTTTTAACGTGGTTCGCTGTTTTAACGCAAAAGGTATTCCGGACTGAAAAACTCCAAAAAGCAATATCGGGCGACGAATTAAAAACCCTGGCAGAAGTCGGCACACAACACGGTACCCTGAAACATGACGAAAGCAGTATGATACAGAGCGTCGTCGATTTCGGTGATACAACCGTGCGGGAAATTATGGGATCGCGTGTGGATATGGTAACGCTGAAAGCCGACACACCGATCAGCGATGCTATGGAGTTAATACGCGAAAGCGGTCATTCACGTATTCCGGTGTATGATGATCATCCCGACGATATAAAAGGAATTTTGTATGCAAAGGATCTTTTACCCTTCTTACGAAAAAGTAAGAAAAAAGTGAAAACAACATTAAAATCTCTCGTACGTGAAGCACTGTTCGTGCCCGAAAGCAAGCAGGTCGAAGATCTGTTGCGGGAATTTCAATTCAAGAAAACCCACATCGCGCTTGTGGTCGACGAGTACGGCGGTGTGTCGGGACTTGTTACGCTCGAAGATATCATTGAGGAAATCGTGGGAGATATCCGCGATGAACATGATCGTGAAACTCCCTCATATAAAAAAGTTACCGATCGTGAATACCTTTTCAATCCGACGATAAGTATTCACGAAGTGGAAGAATTATTTGAACTTCAGTTTACCCGCGATGATGTGGACTACGATACACTCGGGGGTTTTTTATTTACCCATCTCGGGAAAATCCCGGAGAAGGGACAACGGTTTAGTTACTACGGTCTCGAATTTATAGTCGAACGGGTTCGCGACCGGCGGATTACCCGCGTGCGCGTTATCGATAAACGGGAGTTTGTTGCAGAGCAAAAAGAAGAATAATTATAATTTATTAGAGTAAATATATGTTTCTTAAACGTTGTTTCGTATTATTGTTTTTTCTTGTCAACCTTTCTCCGGTGCTTTTCAGTCAGGGACTCGGTGAAGTCGGCCATTCCCGCAATGCAATGGTAGCCAGCGAGCATGCACTTGCATCGCGGGTCGGTCTGGATGTTCTCCGGCAGGGCGGCAATGCCGTCGATGCAGCAGTAGCCGTCGGTTTTGCGCTCGCTGTAGTTTATCCGGAAGCCGGCAATATAGGCGGCGGAGGTTTTATGACTATCCGTTTTCCGGACGGTACCGCTACAACTATCGACTATCGCGAAACGGCTCCCGCCGCTGCCCACGAAGATGTATACATAGATGAAGATGGCAATCTGCGACGCGATTGGAGCTTGGTAGGCGCAAGGGCGTCCGGTGTGCCGGGCAGTGTTGCCGGTTTGTTGAAAGCATGGGAGCAGTACGGAAGCATCTCCTTATCGAGTCTGCTGAATCCTGCAATCAATCTCGCGCAAGTGGGTTTCATTCTTCGTACTTCCGATGTGCGGACAATCAATTCGCTGCGGCAGAGGTTGACCCGGTTCCCCGAAACCGCGGAAGTTTATTTTCCCGGCGAACAACCGTTTAAAGCCGGCGACAGATTTTATCAACCCGATCTTGCGCGGGTGCTCGAAAGGGTGCGCGATAACGGCAGAGACGGTTTTTACCGCGGTGAAACCGCAGATCTGATCGTCGAGACTATGGATCGTCATGACGGCTGGATCATCCATAGCGATCTCGAAAATTACCAGGCCGTTGAACGTGAACCGGTGCGGGGTCTATATCGCGGACATGAAATAATAACTATGGGACCGCCGAGCAGCGGCGGCATCGCACTCGTTCAAATGCTGCACATGCTTGAACACGTAGACCTTTCCGGGTACAGACACAGCTCAACGGAACATGTTCATTTGCTCGCGGAAGTAATGAAGCGCGCCTTCGCGGACCGCAATGCATATATCGGCGATCCGGATTTTGTGGATATACCGAAGGAAATGCTTTTATCCGAAGAATACAACCGGAGCAGGTTTCAAACCATAGATCCCGACCGGGCAGCCGGAGTGGATGAAGCTGCCGCACGCGATGAAGGAACCGAGACAACTCATTACAGCGTGATTGACGAAAACGGTATGGCCGTGAGTGTTACCACGACCATTAATAGTTTATTCGGTTCGAGACTTCTCGTGCGCGGTGCAGGATTTATGCTCAATAATGAGATGAATGATTTTTCACTGCAGCCCGGTGTGCGTGATCAATTCGGTTTGATGGCTTCGGTAGCGAATAAAATAGAACCGGGTAAGCGAATGGTCAGCTCTATGACACCCACGATAGTCGTCTATAATGATGAACCGGTTCTGGTTGTGGGTGCACGCGGCGGACCGCGTATTATCACGTCGGTGTTACAGGTTGTTTCCAACACGATCGATTTCAATATGCATATTAACGAAGCTGTCGGGACGCCGGCTTTTCATCATCAGTGGCAGCCCGACCGTATCGAGTATCTGTCGAATTCGATATCGTTCCCTCAGCTATGGCAGCTCCGCAGTTTGGGCCACACACCCGTTCGCCGCCGGGTTTCAGGCAGGGTGGTGGCAATTGCACGACACAACGAACAACTTTACGGCGCCTCGTCGCTCTATAGCGGCGGCGGCATACAAGGATATTAATTACTATGGGCGGTGTAGAATACGCGGTCCCGGTAGGCGTTATTATTTTATTATATTTTCTTTTTCCCGCATATTTGAAAAACCGGCAGGAACGTCTGATTGAACGTATGCGGGATGAGTATAAACAGGTAGTACATCGTGCGGGTGGCGCACGGCTCGCGGGCAAGTACGTTACATTTCCGGCAGCGATTGCCGTTACGTCCGACTATCTCATAGTTCACAATGTGATGTCGCTCTTTCCGGATGAGGTTCCGCTCGAACGGCTCCGCAATATTTCCCTGCAATATAAAATGACCAAGTCGGTCCCCCATCCCGAAGACGATACAGAATCCGGTAACGTCCTGATAATCACCACAACAGAGCAAATCTATCGTCTCCTTTTCGAAGATCCCGAAGATGCGGCGGAATGGAAAAACGCCATCCAACGGGCGTTGTGATGCAGTCCCAGGTTTACAACCCTGTTAAACGAATTATTAGATTTAGAAAATAACATTAGAGCAAGAAAAGTCAAAATGATTACGGTCAAAATCATTATTATTAAAATCGTATTGCTCCAAACTGTATTGCCATTATTTTATATAGAACATCACTTTTATCGGGCAATGTGATGCAAATCAAAGCTTGCGTGGATCTTTATTGGTATAATAATTATAAATAATGTCACAACAAGAAAAATCACATATAATCAAGATATTTATCGCCGACGATCACGTATTTCTTCGTGAAGCGTTTAAAAGTTTATTGTCCGAAGAGGAGACGATCGAAGTGGTGGGCGAAGCGGATGACGGGAAAGAAGCGGTCGAGCGTGTAGCTGCAACCATGCCCGATATCGTTATAATGGATATCGCTATGCCGGTACTCAACGGCGTTGAGGCCACCCGCCGTATTAAACAACAAAAACCCGAAATTAAAGTTCTGATACTTTCGGGATACGAGGGCGAGCAGTATATATACCGGGTTGTACAAGCGGGAGCACACGGCTATCTGGTGAAAAGCGTTGAGGCGGATACGCTTTTCAAAGCAATTGAAGCGGTACAGCGAGGCGAGTATGTTTTCCCCCAATCGGTTCACGCTGCCATTCAAAAAGAGATAGATACTCTGAAACATCCCGGGTCCGGAAATCAATCCGACAGTTTTCATAAACTGACCGACCGTGAACGGGAAATATTGCAGCTTATCGGTGAGGGAAATACTCATCAACAAATAGCAGAACTGTTGCAAATAAGCATCAGGACCGTCGATACACATCGAAACAACATAATCAAGAAACTCGACGTACACGACACAGCCAATCTTGTCTTATACGCCATTCGAAACGGCATTACAACCATCCCCTAACGCAGCGTCATCAATTCGAAATAATTATTTTTTTGAAACCAGTTGCATACCCGTCTTACGAAATTGACTAAAGAAACTATTATTGTTAACTTGACGCCATCGCGTTTATTATTATATAAGACAAAACACTATGCATTGGGAAAAACTATTATCGAGCAAACGTTACGGAAAAGAGAAAAATGCTGAAGCCGGCTCCGATGCAGGAAGGACCGAGTTCCAGAGAGATTTCGACCGAATAATTTTTTCATCTTCATTCAGGCGGCTGCAAAATAAAACCCAGGTAGTACCATTACCCGAATCGGACTATGTTCGAAACCGTCTTACACATTCGCTTGAGACATCGTGCGTGGGGAGATCACTCGGCCGTATCGTCGGAAAACGATTGGATGAGAAGCATAACGGACTGTTTACGGAACTCGGCGTTACCCCCGAAGATTTCGGCTCTGTGGTTGCCGCCGCGTGTCTCGCTCACGATCTCGGGAACCCGCCGTTCGGTCATGCCGGCGAAGATATAATATCGGAATTCTTCTCGCTCCTTAACGGAAAACAATTCATACAGGATTTACCCGAAGCACAGCAGCAGGACCTCAAAAACTTCGAGGGAAACGCCGCCGGATTCAGGATCCTGACGTATACCTTTCCATCCCAATCGGAACACACGGGCGGACTGCGTTTGACCTATACGACGCTTGCGGCGTTTACAAAATATCCGGGAGCGAGTATACCGGTAAAGAAGAATTCACCGAACGCGAGCGAAAAGAAATACGGATTCTTTCAGGCGCAAAAAGATGATTTTAAAACTATTGCAAACGACTTACAACTTAAACCGGCCGGCGATACCGTCTCATATCAATGGAAGCGTCATCCGCTGGCATTTCTGGTCGAAGCGGCCGACGATATCTGCTATCATATAATCGATATAGAAGACGCTGCAAAAATGAAGATCGTTTCGTTCGAGGAGGTCGAGTCCTTTCTGACCGGTATATTCACGTTCGGGGAAGAGGATAAAAAAGTATACGACGGCATTCACGATGAAGGTGAACGAATAGGATATTTGCGGAGCAAGGTCATCAATCAGCTTATTTATGAGGCGGTTGAACTTTTTATCCGTGAAGAAGAAAATATTTTGGACGGTACATTCGACACGGCACTGACCGCCGGTATTCCATCCGGGGAAAACCTTGCCGGGTTAAAGGATTTTTCGGTGAACCGGATATATAAGAGCCGGCAGACTCTCGAGATCGAAGCGGCGGGATATGAGGTGATCAACGGTTTGCTCGACGTGTTCATTACCGCACTCCTCGACCATAAATCACGGTACGGCAGGAAGATGATCGAGCTGTTACCGAAACAGTATCTCAACCGGGACGGCAAACCATTCGACGATCCGTATCTCAACATCCTCAA
The DNA here is from genome assembly GCA_007128495.1 of Bacteroidota bacterium. Classification (GTDB taxonomy): domain Bacteria; phylum Bacteroidota; class Ignavibacteria; order T3Sed10-11; family T3Sed10-11; genus T3Sed10-11. Next base: position 3,523 of record SKXH01000115.1, on the reverse strand, counting down.
TGTAACGGCATTCGTATCCGGTATGACCGATACCTACGCGATCAATCTCTACCGTACGATCAAAGGACTTTCATTGACAAGCTATTGATTTGATGGGAGAATTTTATTAAATTTAAAGTCTTGATGTTAATGGTTATTGGTTATTAGTTAATGGTTCTCATACCGTCATTTGCAAATAATCAATAATAAATAATCATTAAACAATATTCTCCCCGGGCGCTTAGCTCAGTTGGTTCAGAGCGCCTGCCTTACAAGCAGGAGGTCGATGGTTCAAATCCGTCAGCGCCCACATTCCTTACAATTCCCTGGTTTTCTTAAATTTCCTATGGAAACTATCCTTTAGAAGGATCGCGGGAATATGCACAGGATCGTTAGAAGGGTTTGCTAAAACATTACTGTAGAAGTATAAATAATAATATCCTTGTTAAACAGCTCAATCCTGAACTAAGTTACGAGTTGATACAGTTCCGTTCAGGAGCAGGTGATTCCTGCGACGAAGTTACTTTTATTTAAATTTACTTTCTCATGTGCAGAAATAGCAGTAACTACTGCCGATTGGACTCCCGTTATCGGAAGCGGTATCGTCGCTTTAATTGGTATTATTCTTCTCGTTATGAGAAAAGGCAAATAGGTCAATAGTATCCACTGGATTAAATGTGTATCATTGTCCTGAATTTTGATAAACATACTTGAATTGTGATGAAAAGAACACTTTTAATAATATTTGCAGTTATTCTGCTGTTTCTGGCAGGGTCATTGATTTGGCTGCGGTATGGTGTGGATCAGGATCATCTTCAATCTATCTTATCAAATGCACTCGGACCTGATTACTCCGTAGAAATTCAATCAGCCCGCATTTCACCTTTAAAACGTGCTGTAAATCTCGCCGGTTTTACCATCTCATCTACTACAGACAACGATCTCATCTTTGAAGCCGACACGCTTAATGTATCCGGGGTTGGTTTCCGTTCATTCTTCGGTAGGAGTATATCCATATCCGCGGTTGACATGAAGAATTTTATATTTGTGCAGGATGACTCGCGCACTGAAAATGATAAAGAGGAACCGGTTGGCGGTGCGTCCATTCGGCGGATCAATATTCGTAATTTAGATTTGGAAAATGGTGCTGTGAAAGCACGACAAAAAGGCAATCAAAATTACATATTAAACGAGTTATTCGTACAGGCTTCTCTTGATATAAGGAACATATCGGGAGAGGAAAATTTCAATGTCGGCTATAACAGATTAGACGTAGATTCCCTTAGCGTTCTATTTTCAGACGATCGATATCGCTTCTCCCTTGCAGGGTTAAATTTTACGCGGAAGAATGAGCGATTGACACTTTCCTCTTTAAGATTGATACCTGTCGGCGGGTATGATCAATTTATGCGAGCATCCCCGTACGAGGTGGATATGGTGGATTTGGAAATCAGGGATTTTACAGCGTACGGTATCAACCCTGCGGCGTTCGAACAAGATAGCGTCATCAAAGCCGATTCACTTGTTTTCGGTTACTTTGATATTCATGTGGCAAAGAATAAACAACTGCCGGAAAAGCCATACCGGAAAGATATGAAACTACTGAACGAAATTATTCAGGATATGGAATATGGTTTAGAATTCGAATTAATTTCAATTAGCAATGCACATATCCGGTATTCAGAACAGGATACAGACGGGGTTCGACCCGGAACGGTATCATTTATGAATTCTACCTTCCGTATTCGGGAGGTTAATTCCCGTTCCCGTTCACCAGCAGTTCTTACAGCCGTGACGTATCTACAAAACCACGCCGAACTCACTACCGAGTTGCGATTCACGTTGGATGATGAGCTATTCCGGATGGCCGGTACCGGAGAATTAAATTCTTTTGATCTAACCCAATTAAATTCCATCTTTAAAGATCTGGAAGGAATAAAGATTGAAAGCGGCAACATTCATGAACTGACTTTTGATTTTGAAATATCGGGTGATATCAGTACCGGACGCATGCATCTGCTTTATGACAACCTGAAATTAGGATTCGTTGACAAAGATGATTACAGTCAAGACCTTACGATGTCCGCCCGTAGATTTTTTACCGATCATTTTGTTTTACGTTCCGAAAACATACCGGATGAAAACGGGACGGCACGTAAGGGGGAGATAGATCACGAACGGGAACCCGGCGATGCATTCTCTAATTATCTATGGCAGACACTGCGTTCAGGAATTTTGGACGTACTATTACGTTAATAAAAATATATGCATATAAATAACAAGTATAATAATTGATTATTTCTTTTGATTCATACTAATTTTTTTATTAATAAGCCGGTCTCTACACCGGGTAAGGACCGGCCATTATCCACGGATACGATATTTCCATCCCCCCGCTAAGAAATATCCGAAGATAATAGTTTATTCCCGTTCCATCTCATCGTCGTAGGGTTCTTTTACGTTGAGTGCAATTGAACCCAGATCTTTCTCTTCACCGGCTTCGACATTGACGTCTTCGAGTTCTTTTTTCTCATATCCTTCATCGTGCGGTTCAATTTCTATTTTATACGAACCGGCTTCCAGTCTCTCTATCTCGAACATTCCGGTTTGAGGATCTACTTCAGAAGAAGCTACAATATGTCCTTCCGTTTCCGTATATCCTTCCTGCTGTACTCCATCGGGATTATTATAAAACCCGGGCTCGGCATTGTTGTTATTATCGATTACATTGACCGTTGCTGATAGGCCGGTAGGTTCAACCGTACCTGTGAGCTTTGCTTTATCCTTGTCGTAATGTTTTTCATCCGCGACACTCAGACCGATAAGACTCATCACAAAAAACGACAAAACCTTGTGCGCTATTTTCGAGGAACCCTCCGCATACCCGCGAATAATAACAACCATGTCCGCCAACGGCGGGGGCCGCAGGCACATGGCTTTACTTGTTGGTAACAATACAAAACATTTTCTTTTTAAATGTCAGAATTCACATATAAAATATTTATCGAACACGGCCTGCCTGTTGCTTAACTCCCCAAATACCTTTACATTAAAAACTTAAGGGGAGCAATCCCCTGCCGGTTAACCGGTCGATGTAATGCTGCCACAGTTGAACGTCACCGTAAATCCAATAGTTGTAAAAATATCCCATGACAAATTTCTCCGAGAAAACCAGCTTCATCTGGTCGGTTGCTACAAAGGTACCATAAATAGTCAGAAAACCGTTTCAACGGTTTTCCTTTGTAAAGATCAGCTGCACATACCGCACCACACTCATCTCCGCCGCCGTCACGGGAAAGATTGATGTGCGGGATGAGATCACGGGTGAGGAGGTGAGAGTCGCGGCGGAGCCGGGGAGTGAGTATGGTCAGGAGTGAAAGCCGCTGAAGCGGCTGCGGCAGTCCGCTCTTGCTTTGCCTGACTCACGACTGAAGTCGTGGGTTGCCGTGTATGCTCTGAAGTGATACAGAGCAACCCACGGATTCATCCGTGGGTGTATGAAGTAAATGTCATAAAAAAGTGAAGCAACCCACGGATTCATCCG
>SKXH01000126.1 GCA_007128495.1 Bacteroidota bacterium | reverse complement strand
TTAGTCGGTAAAAATTCTTCTTCAAGTGTCGGTGCGTAGGGAACGGGTGTATCGTGCGCCCCCGTTCTTTTTATCGGTGCATCGAGATATTCGAATGCGTGTTCCGTTATAAATGCAGACAGTTCGCCGCCGATCCCGCCTGTGAGCGTATCTTCGTGCAAGATGTAAACCTTATTCGTTCTCTTCACGCTTTCAAGGATCGCATCTTTATCGAACGGCATCAACGACCGCAGATCGAGCACTTCGACAGCATAGCCGTCGTCGTTTGCAATTTCTTTTGCCGCCTCGAGCGCAATATGCACCGTCGGACCGTAGGTAATTATCGTTGCATCCTCACCTTCACGTTTTATATCGGCCTTCCCGACCGGTACTTCGTAATCACCCGCAGGAACGTCGCCTTTGATCCGCCGGTACAAATATTTATACTCGAAATAAAGCACCGGGTCGGGATCCCGAATTGCCGCTTTCATCAAACCTTTTGCATCGTACGGTGTTGACGGGGCAACCAGTTTCAAACCGGGTTGATGAAAAAACCATGCTTCGGGATTCCGCGAATGAAACGGTCCGCCGTGGATGTTGCCGCCGGCGGGCAGCCGTACAACCATCGGCACCGGCAAACCCCAGCGGTAATGCGTTGTCGCTGTGTTGTTCACCAGTTGATTGAAACCGCATGTAACGAAATCTGCGAACTGCATCTCGGCCACCGGGCGCATACCGACCATTGCAGCACCCGTCGCCGCGCCGATGATAGCAGACTCGGCAAGCACGGTGTCGATCACACGGTCTTCGCCGAACTTATCGAGAAATCCCTTTGTCACTTTGAATGCGCCGCCGTAATCGGCGATGTCTTCACCGAGCAGGAACACCTCTTTGTCTCGTTCCATCTCTTCCCAGAGTGCGGCGGAAATTGCTTCTATGTAGGTTTGAATCGGCATTATTATTCTTTTGCATACACTCCATCGGTTACTTCCGAACCATGCGGATACGGTTCATTGACCGCTTCCTCTGCTGCATCGGACAGCAGGCGGTTTATTTCTTCGTACAGCTTTTCTTTTTTCTCTTCATCGAGTATATTCCAATGGAACAATTTCTTTTCAAACCGTTCGATGGGATCGCGCTTTTTCCATTCATTTAATAATTCTTCCGGCACGTATGAAGCATCGTCATGCGCCGAATGACCGTGCATACGCATCGTCACCGATTCGATGATCGTCGGACCTTCACCGGCACGGGCACGATCTGCCGCTTTCTTAGTTTCATCATACACTTTGATCACATCGGTCCCGTCGATCGTTACTCCGTGAATGCCGTAACCAACCGCGCGGTCCGAGAGATTTTCACAGGCATATTGCTTATGCAGCGGTGTTGAATATGCGAACTGATTATTCTCAATAATTAAAATCAACGGCAGCTTCATCACCGATGCCATCGCCAGCGCTTCATGAAAATCACCGACATTGCTGCCCCCGTCGCCGATGTACGTCAATACAACCGACTTCTCTTTTCTGTTCTTCGATGCGAGCGCCACACCGTTTGCGACCGGGATCATTGCGCCGAGATGACTGATGTTGCCGTAAATGCGCAGCTCTGTATCGGCGTAATGGCCGGTACCGTCGCGGCCGCGTGTCAACCCGTTTCCGCGTGCGAGGTGTTGTAGATACAATTGCAGCGGCGCCTGTCCTTTAACAAGATGCGCACCCATATCGCGGTGCATCGGGAAAAGATAATCCGTTGTATCGAGAGCGTAACAACTGCCGACCGAGGTCGCTTCATTGCCCCGTCCGGTATACGCCCCGCCGACGATCTTTCCCTGCCGGTATAATTTTAAGATCGAATTCTCGAACTCACGCGTGAGCGCCATAAAATAATACATTCGCTCCGCATCATCCCGCGTGAGCTTGTATTGCTCGAGTTCGCTGGGTACCGTTTCTGTAGAATTATTTTTTACTTCAGTGATACTCATAGCTTCGTCCGTTTAAAAATCTGCCAGATCACGCAATGCCTTCGAAATATCCGATTCACCCGGCAGCATATCCTGCTCGAGCGGCGGTGAGTACGGCACCGGCGAATCTTTCGCCCCGACACGTTTGATCGGACCGTCGAGATACTGGAAACAATTATCTGCAACACGCGCTGCAATCTCACCGCCGAAGCCGCCGGTGTACGTGTCTTCGTGGACGATGAGAACTTTACCGGTTTTCTTTACTGAATTATAAATAGTCTCTTCATCGAGCGGGTTCAACGTACAAAGATCGATCACTTCAATACTGACGTCTTCAAGTTTTTTTGCCGCCGCCATTGTGCGATGCACCATCATACCGTATGTAATAACCGTAATGTCTTCGCCTTCCTGTTTTACTTTTGCAACACCGAACGGCATAAGGAAATCCTTACCGGGATTTAGTGCTGCGGCAAAGCCCTGCCGGTACATCCCTTTGTGTTCGAGGAATAATACGGGATCGTTTTCGCGGCACGCCGTCTTTAACAAGCCCTTCGCATCGGCTGCATTGGAGGGGAATACAACGCGGATACCGGGGATGTGTGTAAAGAACGATTCGATGGATTGACTATGATACAACCCGCCGCGAATGTATCCGCCGACCGCGACGCGAATAACCATCGGGCATGCAAAATTCCCGTTGGAACGATAGCGCAGCATTGATACTTCATCCCGGAGCTGCATGAACGCAGGCCATATATAATCGCCGAACTGAATTTCAACAACAGGTTTATAGCCGCGGATTGCCAATCCGAATGCGGTTCCGACAATGCTTGCCTCGGCGAGCGGCGAATTGAACACGCGGTCCCATCCGAACTTATCGGTGAGTCCCTTGGTCGCTGTGAACACGCCGCCTTTTTTGCCGGCTACATCCTCGCCATAGATCAACATCTTCGGGTTATGCTCCATCTCCTCTGCAAGCGCGTGGTTAACCGCATCGACAAGAACAACCGGTTTTTCTTCTTTATTCTCCGGTTCCTTATAATCTTCTTTCTTTATCACAAACTCCGGGGCATATACATGCAGTTGCGATGTTTCCGGTTCCGGCATCGGCCGCGATTCAGCCCAATCGGCAGCTTTATCGATGATATCTTTTACTTCTTCCCGGATTTTTTCAATATCTTTTTCGGAGAGTATTCCCTCGCTTACAAGGAATTTTTCCATTTTCGGAATCGGATCACGTTTTTTATCCTCTTCAATCTCTGCCGGATCACGGTATTTCTTGTGATCATCCGAGGATGAGTGCGGTAATAAGCGAACGAGGTCTGCATGAATAAGACTCGGTCCCTTCCCGCTTCGTGCAATGGACACCGCTTCACGGGCTACCCTGTACGATTCAAAGAAGTTCGTTCCGTCAATTAAGTACCGGTTTAACCCTTTATATCCTTTGACCATTTCATAAACCGATTCACCTGTCGTTTGCTCCTTGCGGGTCACAGAGATGGCATACTTATTATCCTGAATGAGAAATATAACCGGAAGCAATTCGCGGCTTGCCCAGTTGATTGCTTCGTGAAATTCTCCCTCGCTTGTTGTACCTTCGCCCGATGAGACATAAACAACTTCATCGGTTCCGTCTTTCACGGCACCGAGCGCGGTACCGACCGCCTGCAGAAATTGTGTGCCGGTAGGACTCGATTGTGCAACGATGCGTAGATCTTTATCGCCGTAGTGAGCTGGCATCTGACGTCCGCCTGAACTCTTCCCTCCGGCGCGGTGCATCGTTTCGAGGAAAATATCTTCAGGAGTCGAGCCATACTGTAAAGCGAATGCAATATCGCGATAATAGGGATACGCCCAATCGTGACCGGGTTTCATTGCGCGTGCCGTCGCGATCTGTGCGGCTTCATGACCGGAACCGCCTATATGAAAGAATGCTTTCCCCTGCCGCAGAAGGATCATCGTTTTATCATCCATCATGCGGGATGTAAGCATCATCCTGTAGACATCGATGGTCTTCTTTTCATCAAGTCCCAGTTCCTTGATCGCTTTGATAGATGCTTTTCCGTCTTTACCCTTTGCCACCGTTTCCTCAACAACATTTTTATTTGTCCGAGCAGACATACAAAACCTCCCGATTTATGATCTGCAATAATTAAACTGCTTCTTGCTTTTTATCAAGAGCAAGTTGTGATTCGATTTCAGATTTATCAATTGAGCGCAACGTAATGTTAAAGACTTCCTCAAACTTTTTGATCAGCACGGGCGTCACCTGCGGAACGGCAACATCCTCGTTGAGCACATCCGCCATAGATGTTACGCCCTTATGGAAAATACCGCAGGGTATTATCTTCCCGAAATACGTCAGGTCCGGATTAACATTGAACGCAAAACCGTGCATCGTTACCCAGCGGCTTACTTTGATTCCCAGCGCTGCGATCTTTTCACTGCCGACCCAAACACCGGTTTCACCGTCTGAGCGCACACCCGTTATACCAAAGTGCTTCAATGTGCGAATCAGTACCTCTTCAAGTTGACGCAAATACCAGTGGATATCTTTCTTGTACCGCTCAAGGTTCAATACCGGATATCCCACAATCTGCCCGGGGCCGTGATAGGTGATATCTCCGCCCCTGTCGATTGCATAATACTCTGCTCCGGATCGCTTGAGATCATCCCCGTCAGCAAGCAGATGATTTGCGTCGCCGCCTTTACCGAGCGTAAAGACGTGTTCGTGTTCATTAATGAGCAAGATATCCTCAAAGCGATCATCAGCTACTGCCGAATGGAGCGCTCGCTGTAAATCCCACACTTCGCCGAAGCGGGTTCTCCCAAGATCACAATAGTGAACGATATGTCGATCGTGCTGCACGCCGGTACCAACTCCTGCTATTAAGTATGTATCGACTCACCGTATGCATCGCCTGCTGCTTCCATAATCGCTTCTGCGAGGGTCGGGTGAGCGTGAACTGTTCGAACGATCTCTTCTTTTGTTGCCTCGAGTGTTTTAGCTATTCCGAGTTCGGCGATCATCTCGGTTGCCTCGCTGCCGACAATATGTGCACCGAGCAGCTCGCCGTATTTCGAATCGAAGATCAGCTTGGTAAATCCGTCGGTCTCTCCCGCCGCTATTGCTTTTCCGTGGACACGGAACGGATACCGCCCGACTTTTATATCATACCCTTTTTCTTTCGCTTGCTCTTCGGTCAAACCGATTGATGCGACCTGCGGCTGGCAATAGGTACAGCCGGGAATATTATCATAGTTTATGGGATGCGTCTCTGCGCCGGCAATTTTTTCAACGCACACAATGCCTTCGTGCGATGCAACGTGGGCGAGCCACGGCGCTCCGATCACATCGCCGATTGCATAAATACCGTCCACACTCGTGCGATAATATTCATCGACCTTAATGTCTCCCTTTTCTGTTTTCACACCAGCATCCTCGAGTCCGATATTCTCGATGTTACCCTGTACACCGATCGCCATCAAAGCAACATCAGCGGAGATATCCTTCTTTTTACCGTCTTTATCCGAAACGGTAACTTTTACGCCCTTGCCGGATGTAGCGATCTTCTCAACTTTTGTTTCGGTATGGATATCCATCCCCGATTTTTTGAATTTATCGGTAACGACTTTGGTTACTTCCTTATCCTCTACCGGCAGGATGGTCGGCATCATTTCAACGAGCGTCACCTTCGTTCCGAATGCATTGTAAAAATAGGCAAACTCAACGCCGATAGCTCCCGCACCGATAACGACCATCGATTTTGGCACCTCTTTCGGCACCATTGCCTCGAAGTAAGAAAGTATTTTTTTACCGTCGATTTTAACATCGGGAATTGAACGCGGGCGCGCGCCGGTCGAAATTATGATATGCTTTGCACTGAGGGTTTTTTCGGGTTTGGAGTCATCCTGCTTTTTATAGACTTCAACTTTACCTTTTCCTGCAATTTTTCCGAAACCGGATATATGTTCAATCTTATTTTTCTTGAACAGAAATTCCACACCCTTGGAAATACGCTCTGAGATCTTCCGGCTCCGCTTGATCACCTTCTCGAAATCGAACGATAAATCTTTAACCGTAATGCCGAACTCTTCGGCATTATTCATCAGATTGTACAGTTCGGCATTCCGCAACAATGCCTTTGTGGGGATACATCCCCAGTTCAGACAAATACCACCCAATTTATCACGCTCTACCACTCCAACTTTCATACCTAACTGACTTGCTCTAATAGCCGCTACATATCCTCCGGGACCGCCTCCGACAACCACCACATCAAAATTCGTTTTCGGTTCTGCCATATCCGTATTCCCCGTATTTATAATTATTTGTTAATTAGTAAACAAAAAAAGGGAACAACATATTCCCTTTTCCTTCAAATTAATTTTCAACGCCCGCAAGTAGTTTCTGTTGACAATTTTTTGTATCTTTAAAATTATGTAAAATTGACAACAAATGAACTTAAAATATACAGAAAAAGCAGAACACTGTCAATTTATTGTTTTTTATAACTGATTTTTTTATTATTCACCCAAAATTTTCCAATGAGCGGACGCAGCGAAAACGGCAAACAACGCGTTATAATTACAAACCGGAAAGCGCGGCACGAATACCACATCGATGAAGTATATGAGGCAGGAATTGCACTGAAGGGAACCGAGGTGAAATCGCTCCGGCTCGGGAGCGCGAACTTGCAGGACAGCTATGCATTCGTGCGTGCGGGGGAGGTTTTCCTCGAAGGAATGCATATCAGTCCGTATGAATTCGGCAATCAGTTCAACCATGAGCCAAAACGCGAGCGTAAACTGCTTCTGAATAAGCGGGAAATTCGCAAACTGATCGGGAAAACAAAGGAAAAGGGATTTACCCTGGTTCCCCTCAGTGTGTATTTTAAGAACGGTAAAGCAAAAATCGAACTTGCCCTTGCACGCGGCAAGAAGAGTTATGATAAGCGCAAGGCAATAGCAGAGCGCGATATGAAGCGTGAACAAGAACGTGAACTACGGCAAAAATAAAAAAGAAAGGATTATTGTGTTTCCACCTGTAAACGAACAAATGGATGAGATCCGGCGGGGCGCCGAGGAAATAATTCCCGAGGAAGACCTTGCTAAAAAAATTGAAAAATCAATTAAAGATAATAAACCGCTGAATATCAAACTCGGCTGTGATCCCAGCAGACCGGACCTGCACCTGGGGCACTCGGTGGTGCTGCGAAAACTCCGCCAGTTTCAGGACCTCGGCCATAAAGCAATTCTCATTATCGGTGACTTCACCGGAATGATCGGCGATCCGTCGGGGCGGAGCAAAACCCGTCCGACTCTGACCATCGAGAAAACCAGAGAATACGGAGAGTCGTACTACGAGCAGGCAACGCGCATCCTTTCAACCGAAAACATTCGAATGGTATACAACTCCGAATGGCTCAACGAGATGACCTTTGCCGATGTGATAAAGCTTGCCGGCAAATATACCGTAGCCCGGATGCTCGAGCGCGATGACTTCCTGAAACGTTATAAAGAAGGTGCGGCAATCGGTATACACGAATTTCTCTATCCGCTTGCACAGGCAATGGATTCGGTTGCAATCGAGTCGGATGTCGAACTGGGCGGCACCGATCAAAAATTCAACTTGCTTGTCGGCCGGGATATACAGCGTGAGTTCGATATGGAGCCGCAGGTTATACTGACCGTTCCGCTGCTCACCGGCACCGACGGGGTCGAGAAAATGAGCAAGTCGCTGAATAACTATATCGGTATTACCGAAACGCCGAAGGAGATATACGGCAAGACGCTGTCTATACCGGATAAACTTATTTATACGTATTTTCTGCTTACGACAGACGTCTCTCTTGAGAGATTGGACGAGATAAAATCAATATTGGAAGACGGCACAACAAACCCGCGTGATGTTAAACGGGAGCTTGCACGAACGCTTGTACGTATGTATCATGATGAGGATGCTGCCCGTCAGGCGGAGGCGGAATTCGACCGGGTATTTATTAAGAAAGATATACCCGATGATATTCCGGAAATGACACTCGAAATGAGAAACGGCGGACTCGGCATAGTAGACCTGATGATACAAACATCGCTCGTTTCGTCAAAAAATGAAGCCCGCCGTTTAATACAGCAAGGCGGCGTGAAAGTCGACAACGAGAAAGTAGGCGACATAAACGACCGTATCAATAAGGACAAAGCGTTTATTCTGCAAGTAGGCAAAAGAAAATTTTTAAAAATAGTACCTAAATAATTTATTGAACGAGGAGGTCTTATCATTGTACGTTCCAACAAGAATATTCTTCACCAAAGGGGTCGGCCGGCATAAAGATTATTTGCAGTCATTTGAGCTTGCACTTCGGAATGCCGGAATAGAGAAGTGTAATTTAGTAACCGTATCGAGTATATACCCGGCGGGATGCAAGCGAATTTCCCGCGAAGAGGGATTAAAACAATTACAGCCGGGTGCCATTACCTTTTGCGTCATGGCACGCAACGCAACCAATGAACCGAACCGGCTTATCGCATCTTCCATCGGCGTCGCACAGCCGGCGGATGAATCGCAATACGGGTATCTCTCCGAACACCACCCTTACGGTGAGACGGCAGACCGTGCCGGCGATTATGCTGAAGACCTCGCCGCAACGATGCTTGCAACTACGCTCGGCGTGGACTTCGACCCGGATACCGGTTGGGATGAACGTGAACAGATATTTAAGATGAGCGGCAAGATCGTAAAAACATTCAACATCACACAATCCGCCGAAGGTGACCGGCAGGGGCTCTGGTCAACGGTACTGGCGTGCGCTATACTGCTCCCGTAAATTAAACGGCAATTATCGTACAGCAGATAACCGTTTCTTCCCAAATCGATGGAGCTTGCTTTTAACAGGAAAATGAATTATTTTTTCGAAAATTTACATTTTTATTTAAGGAAGCTTAAAGAAGCTGTGCCGGCCAATAGCCGACCTGGCTAACGCATCAAACAACTAAGTAAACATTTACTACAAGGATCAAATCGAGCATGGGACTCATACCATCAAAGGTTGAGGATATCTTTAATAAGACTTTGATGCCCCTAACCTATTCAGTAAAAGCGCTGCATTTGTCACCGAATACTATATCCACGATCGGCGTTATTCCGAGTTTCGCCGCTGCCTTCTTTCTTGCGAACGGATGGTTCGTAACCGGCGGTATATTAATTTTCGTCGGCGGAATTCTTGATATGATCGATGGAAAACTCGCGCGGCTCACCAATCGTACATCGAAATTCGGTGCGCTGTACGACTCTACTCTCGACCGCATAGCGGAAATTGCAATGTACACGGGCTTAGGATATTTTTATGTGTTCCAGGGAATGCATCTCGCATCTCTTTTAGTAGTTATAGCCGCGAGCGGATCGATTATGGTCAGCTATGTACGAGCCCGGGCCGAATCGCACGGTTTTACATGTAATGTCGGATGGATGCGCCGTGGTGAACGTATTGTCATACTGGGAGGAGGTGCACTTCTGACTATTTATCCGCAGCCCTTCGATGCTATCGTCTTCGCCTTTCTGAAGGTAATACCGTTTGACATAACATATTATTACCCTCCCATGCCGCTTACCCTGGCTATAGGAATAGTTGCGTTTTTCACTCCGATAACAGTAGCACAACGCGTTTATGAAGTATGGAAACAAGCCGGGATTCAGAATCTACCCGATAATGGTACAAAGAAACTATCTAAAAAACTTCGAAAGGAAAACGTATGAAAAATAACACCTCCCCTCCGGCTGGAAAACTTGGGGTTCTTGTCGTCGGTATGAACGGGGCTGTTGCAACAACTTTTATTGCCGGTCTCTTGGCAGCCAATAAAGGATACGGTCAACCGTTCGGCTCACTGACCCAGATGGGGACAATCCGCCTCGGTAAACGATCGGAAATGAACTTCCCGAAAATAAAAGATTTTGTTCCCTTAGCAGACATGCAAAATATTGTGGTCGGCGGTTGGGATATTTTCGACCAAAATATCTATGATGCAGCGATTGAATCAAAAGTTCTGGAACAAAAAGATCTCGACCCGATTAAAGAACAGTTGCAAGCGTTACATCCTATGCCCGCAGTATTTGATTCTTATTACGTGAAACGGCTCAGCGGCACATACGTTAAAAAAGGGGCGACTAAAATGGAGCTCGCCG
>SKXH01000054.1 GCA_007128495.1 Bacteroidota bacterium | reverse complement strand
TAGTAGAGTGCTTTGAGGATTTGAGTGGTACACAACGGGCATCGCTCAGACCCGTTGCTTGTTTCTTGTTTCTGCTGAACTACTTATGTTCACCGATCCGGTACACAGACAGTAGGAAATGAGGTGAACACTCGTGAGTCCAGGACCCCAAACAGCGGGGTCATCATATATAGTTGCAACTCACGTGCCATATTTTACGAGTTGGGTTATAACAGCTTATTGGGCAGTTTTACAAAAAATGAGATAATATTCCTACTAAATTTAGGAATTAATTTTTAATATTCGGAAGGTATTTTCTTAAAAAGTACAAACTCGGATATCTATATCTTATTATATTATTTTAATCATAGAACCAGGGAAGTAAGTGTACTTCAACCTTTTCGCCTTTGTTCATAGTATCCCTCGATTCGGGAAATACAATTATGCAATTTGATTTCGCAAAGGTGCTCATCATATGCGATTCCTGTTTCATAAATGGAACGACCGACCACGTATCGCCAATCCAGGAAAGATAGCCCCTAATAAACTCTAATCGACCGCCCCGTTTCGTTAATGTCGATTCCAAATTAGCATTAACCCGTTGCAGATAAACTGCCCGTCGCCCCATCATCGTCAGAATTGCAGGTAATACCAATTCATAGAATAACATTCCCACTACGACCGGATTCCCCGGCAAGCCGAATACCAGCTTATTGCCAATCGTTCCGAAAAACACCGGTTTATTCGGATTTATTGCAACTTCCCAGAAGTGTTGTTCAACACCGAGTTCTGAAAAAATCGGCTCCATAACATTATATTCGGCAACCGAGACACCGCCGGTAACAATTATTATATCTGCCGATTCGATCGACTTTGAGACTGCATATAACAATAATTTCGCCTCATCAGGTACCCGTTCAATCATATACGTCTCTATCCCGGCTTTTTGCAATGCTGATTCAAGAAAGAAAGCATTTGAATCTCTCACCTTACCTTCAACTGCCGGTTGCGATATATCGATAAGTTCATCACCGGTAGTTACAACGGCCACCCGTGGTTTTTTATGTACAATAACCGAAGGATAGCCGAGAGCTGCAAGCATCGCTACCGTCCCGGGGGTTATATAATTCCCCGGCTCCAGGACACCGTCGTCCTTACGGAGTTCACTGCCTTTGTACCGAATATTTTCACCATGACTAATACCCGTGTTGATCAGGACACGATTATCTTTTGTCTTCACATAATCGAGAGGGATCACAGCGTCACTCCCTTCCGGAAGTTTAGCCCCGGTCATAACAAGCGCCGCAGTACCCGGCTCTAACCGAATTTTTTGATGATCGCCGGCGGGTATTTTTGCAATAACTTTCAGTTCGATGACATTTTTTTCATCTGCATCGGCTACATCGCTCTGACGAACGGCATACCCGTCTATTGCCGATAGATCATACATTGGATGCTCTTCCAAAGCAACGACCGGCTTTGCCAATGCATATCCCAGCGCTTGTTTTGTGCCCATTACATCCGAGGGAAGTTTTGGAGTCTTCGAGATGACCTTCTCAAGTGCTTGCTGAAATGATATCATAGTATATGTGCTCTCTGAAATAAGATAAAATTCGCTTTTAATGTAACAATTTCCAATTCATTTTCAAAATAAAAACAGCATCGAATCCTCCAACCAACTAAATCGCTTGCTCAAAACAGGTGATTTTCGTATTATTATTTTATGCAAATACTAATAGCAATTTTGCTTCTCGGTTTTCTCTCTGCCGATGAGAAAACAAATCTTCAGCCCGTACCGGTTGACGAGCTCAAATATCAGTTAAAAACCTTTATTGCCGGGAAAGAGCTGTCACCTGCCGATAGCACAGAGATAATGGGTATATTTGAGTTCAGGGATTTTATCGGTGTTGACCTTGGAGGAAATCCCGTCAATTACTCGAAACCGGAAGCTGAAAATTATACTCCTTCAGACGTTGTCATATTCGGATATTATGCCGAATGGTGCCCGAACTGCCGTCAGAATCTACCCGCGGCATTGCGATTGTACGAATCATACAAAGACAAGGGGCTTGGCATCGTTCTCAACTTTATGTACAGCAATCCTGAAAGTGTCCGTGAATATGCAAACGAAAACGATATTCCTTTTCCTGTCCTGATCGGAAGCGAAGACCGTGAAGAGAATCCGGAAGTCCGGCTTGAGACAACCCACTACATACTTCGCACTATTCTTGATGATTACCGCCGGTGGGGAACACCATTTTATATTATTTACGTAAAAGATACACCCGATACATGGTATGTAGTTGCAGGAGAATTTATAGAAAACGAAATTGATGAGTTCCTTGCAGAACACCTGTCGAAAAACTGATCATATAAAACATCCTGATGAATAACAAAAACAACTCTGCTTCACCACGCTCACCATCGTTTTTAGAAAGTTTACTCCCGCTCATTATACTCGCGGTGCTGCTCGCAGTAGGATACGGAATTTTTCAATACCGGATCGAAGTGCTGCTCTTAACCGCCGCGACCGTTGCAGGAATAGTGGGATACCGGCTGGGATACACATATAAACATATGGAAAACGGTGTGATGGACAGCATCCGTAAAGGATTACCGGCGATGAGTATTCTCATCATCGTGGGGGCGCTCATCGGTTCGTGGCTTG
>SKXH01000168.1 GCA_007128495.1 Bacteroidota bacterium | reverse complement strand
GTACCGTTTGCTTTTCAAACAACCGGCTGTCTTTCTCCCGGGGTGAAATGACCGTGAGCGGATCAAGCTGTTGCTGCGATTCGTCCCATAATAATACAGCACCTCTGTCAACTCCCGAGATACGTATAGCTTGCCTGGCTATCACTTCCAACACTTTATTGACACCCTTATGCTCGACAATAGATAAGGCGGTTTTTAACAGAGCGGATGTTATGGAATGCTGTTTCTGCACAGTTTGATATAACCGTGCATTTTCCATAGCCACGGTCGCATAGCCCACAAACAATTGTATCAGCTCATACTCATCGGTTGTAAATGGTTTATAATTATGCCGGACAATGGAGAATGTACCGAGAATATTGTTGTTGGTATGCATCGGAACACATATAAGATGTTCTTCATCAAACCGTTTTCCGCCGGGATAAAATGATCTGGGATCGAGATGAGCATTGTTGACGATCTGCGACTCGCTCGATTCCACGACCGAACTGATGATACCCTCCCCTAACGGCACGATGCTTTTTTTCGACTCTATCTGATTTCCGGATGAATCGACAATGATATGCGGCTGCAAGACCTGTCGTTCCCGATCCAGTAAATGAATACCACATTCATCAAAGCGAATGATCTCATTGAGCACCTTCAGCGTCCGGCTGATTACTTCATCAAGATTGAGCGTTGCCAGCATCGAGGTTGAGACCTCAAGCAGATGTTTTCGCTGAGCTGCAAGTCGCTGCAACTCCGCATCACGCCGTTTCCGTTCAAGAGAGTTTGCAATTTTTTCACCGGTGATATTCAAGAGATCGACTGATTCGATTGACCATTGTTCCTTCTGAATAACTGCATCAAACCCCAAAAATCCTATCAACGACTTACCGATACGCAAAGGCACACATAAAAATGATCGTGATCCAATCGATTTTAGTATCTGTTTTTCACCCCCGGCTTTTGCCGGTAAAATCGAAACATCTGCTATCCGGAAATTTTCAAATCGCTCGAGTTTTTCGTGCCACCATGGGATATCCTTTACCTTAATAGATATCTGTCGGTCGAGTAATGATGTACAACCATCATTATACCATTCATATGCTATAGAATAAGCGGCTTTATCTTGATCGAGAAGAAAAATAAAACTTCTGTCAACACCTGCGAACATCCCGACGTCTTCGAGCGTATTTTGTATTCCTCCGTCAATCTCATCGGATGAAAGATTTATAAAATTAGACGAAATGCTTGAAATAAATTTTTCAAAGTCTACCCGGTAGCGTAATTCGGCTTCGGTCTCCTTTCTTCTGGTGATATCGCGGATGACTGCTTGAACCATTTGTTCACCGTCAATATCAATCCGGTTAAGATTTACTTCCGCATCAAATTTTATCCCGTCTTTCCGGCAATGTACCCATTCGAATGTCTGTGGTATTCCGCGCAAAGCTTTGTTAATCTTTTCAATAGCTTTTTCTCTCGAATTCCGGCCGTCGGGTTGAGTAACCGGTGAAAATTCGTATGGTTTCCGGCGCAATAATTCATCGCGTGAGCATCCAAACAACACTTCAGTGCGTGGATTACAATCGATGAATTCATCTCCTTTCATAAGGAAGATGGCATCGTAAGCGTTATTGAATAATATGCGAAATTTCTGGTCTGAGAGAGTATTTTCAGAACGGGTAGGGTCATTTTTTGCAATCTTCTGGAAATGAATCAAGACCTGTCTCTTATCCGACTCATCACTACGGACCAGCGAACTAGTTGTTTTGAACTGCATATATTCGCCGCCTTTGGTCCGTGCAGACATCAATGAACTATAGTCATTGCTTGATACAATACCGTTGTTTAACAACTTCTTTATTTTAGAATGATCATCAGAGTGAACCAGTGCATATATATCATTCCCTTGAATCTCTTCTTGAGAATAGCCGAACATTGAATTAAAGGTATCGCTGGTATACTTTAATTTCGCTTGTTCGTCAACAATACAAAACGCATCTTTACCGGAAATACTCATTGTCACCACATTATAATTGCGAATGGATTTTTCAGTCCACTGTACTAATTTTACTTAGCTAAATAACCAAAAAATTCGGAAATTACGCTATGCGGTGTATCACAACAGTGTAACTTATTTATTTACAATATGTTATAGGATGTTAAATGTATGAGTGAGACGTCTGATCAGCTATATATTATATAACAATAATGAGAGCTATTTATATTGTCAGGTGTGTGAGAGTGGGCCCCTGGAGGACTTGAACCTACGACCAACGGCCCCGATCCCGATATATATCAAGATCGGGGGAGTCCGCTGCTCTGTTTAAGTATATTTTGCTAATAATTTGGTAACCATCTCAGGATACTTCAGTAAATTTCTTATGTACACGCTGCTTTTCATTCTTTTAATGTGTCGTTCTATTCTCATCGCCTGAGAATAAGTAGCACATGGAATAGCAAGAAATAGCTCCCAATCATCGGCATAACTCGTATAACGATGGTCACCATAGGAACCTATATTATGCTTTTCAATTCTATCGCTTAACTTGGTGTGGGTTACACCGGTGTAAAACCGCTCCAATGTGTGGCTATAAATTATGTAACAATAATAGGAAGCCATTTATATTGTTTGGTGGCGATTGATGTGGGCCCTGGAGGACTTGAACCTCCGACCAACGGATTATGAGTCCG
>SKXH01000061.1 GCA_007128495.1 Bacteroidota bacterium | reverse complement strand
CACCGTGTGCAACGATCCCGCCATTTTTCTTCTGAAGCAGCGGAACATTCCGGGCATAATCGAAGCGCGGGATGAATTCCACCTGTACTTCAATATTTCCCTCTGTGCATTCAATTTTCCTGAACAACGATCGCGGTTTCCCGGTCAGTTCGGTCATTTCATAGACCGGTGTCATAAAATCAGTCAGTGTCGCCTTACCGGATTCCGTACTGAAAAAAGTTTGAAGTACATTGGTCCTGTCGATATACACCTGCGAGCCGGAAAATTTACCGGCAGGTTGGATGCTAAACCGTCCACCCTTTTGGTGATCGAGGATTGCTGCAAACACGCTCGGTGAATCGAGATGAGGCGTGCACAGCCAATCTATTGCACCATCATTTCCGACAAGGGCACAGGTTTCAAGATTACCTATGAGTCCGTAATGTTCGATTTTTTTGTACAAAAGGATAACGTCGAAGAAATTAAAAGTAGCATTGATCCACTAAGCCCGCGAAGTTTCACAAATATATTGAGACCTATAGTTTGTGTTCATTGGTGCACTTAATGGATCAATATTTTTTAGTGTAGTATCGGATTATTTGAGTAGTTTCGCATTCAATTCTATTTCCACACCACCGAGTGCCCTTGAAACCGGACAGTTTTTCTTCGCACCTTCGGCGATTTCATTAAATTGATTCTCATCGATTCCGGGTACTTCGGCTTCCATATTTAACACCACTTTTGTAATAGAGAAACCTTCACCTACTTTTTCGAGATGAACTTTTGCGTCGGTACTGATTCGCTTCGGTGTGTGACCGGCTTTGCCGAGTCCGCCGGAAAATGCCATCGAAAAACAACCGGCATGCGCGGCACCTATCAATTCTTCGGGATTTGTACCGGTACCTTCCTCAAACCGCGATCCAAACGAATAGGCGCCTTCATATGCGCCCGATCCGAGCTTCATCGTTCCATTTCCACCCTTCAGATCACCTTCCCAAACAGCGTGTGCATTTCTTGTCGGCATAATATTACTCCTCATTATTAGTTCAACATTTCACAGCTCTAACAACATTGCTGCGGGATCTTCTATGAATTCTTTAATTCTTACGAGAAATTGAACGGAATCCTTACCGTCAACTATTCTGTGGTCATAGCTCAAGGCAACATACATCATCGGCCGGACGGTTACTTCGCCGTCAATGATGATGGGACGTTCTTCAATTTTATGTAATCCGAGAATACCAACCTGAGGCGGATTTAAAATCGGTGTGCTCATTAATGAACCGTATACACCTCCGTTCGTGATAGAGAATGTACCACCTTTGAGTTCATCAAGGGTTAGTTTTCCGTCCTCTGCCTTTTGTGCGAGTTCACGTATTTTTTTCTCTATATCTGCGAATGACATTTTATCGGCATCCCGCAATACCGGAACGACGAGTCCTTCTTCAGCTCCCACCGCAATGCCGATATCGTAATAATATTTATAGACGATCTCGTTCTCCTGAATCTCGGCATTGATTTCCGGAAACTCTTTTAAAGCACTGATAGCTGCTTTCACAAAAAATGACATAAACCCGAGCTTTATTCCATGTCGTTCTTCAAAGGCATCCTTTCTCGCATTGCGGATTTCCATGACTTTCGACATATCTATTTCATTGAAGGTCGTCAGTATCGCAGCGGTTCGCTGTGCTTCGACCAATCGTTTGGCTATGGTCTGGCGGCGGCGCGACATCCGCACCCGTTTTTCTCCGCGTTCAGCGGCGGGACGGGGTTCAGCCGGTTTTTTCGCCTCCTTATCTTTATCAGTCTTTTCACCATCTTCAGGTTTAAGGAATTTTTCAATATCGCTTTTTGTGATGCGGCCACCGGGACCGGTACCCTTTACTTTGTCAATATCCACATTATGTTCTTCTATTAATTTTGCAGCCAGAGGGGTTGTTCGATCATCTTTCTCCTTTTCATCTCTTTCTTCCGGTTCCTCTTCTTTTTTACTTTCCTTCTCAGGGGGTTGACTTTCGTGCTCAGTAATTTTCTCCTCTTGTTTCGTCTGCTCCTCCTCTTCCTCCTGTTTTTTCTGAGGTTCTTCACCATCCCCTCCGGATTCATCGATTGTACCGAGTACGTCGCCAATCTTTACATCTTCCCCCTCCTTTTTTTGTATATTTTTAATGACTCCGGATTTTTCCGCAGCTACATCGACATCAACTTTGTCGGTTTCCAGTTCAACAATGGTTTCACCGACGCTTACCTTATCTCCTTCATTTTTCAGCCAGCTGGCAACGGTTGCTTCGACAATAGATTCGCCGAGTTCAGGTACTTTAATTTCGTAGGGCATAGTGTTGTTTCGTTAAGTTTAAAAGACGGGCCGGTTACGTATCGTTTAGTTCATACTTGGCCAACCACACATTCTCCGGCAGTTTTTCTTTAAATTTATATGCGTGTTCTATCAACGCTTTCTGGTTTACATTAAACCACGCGAGCGATCCTTCACCGGCACTCGAACTTTCAGGTCGTCCAAGATAATGAAGATCCCACGACCCGCTGCAGACATCAATGAGTTTCGGTCTTGCATATCGCCATGCACCCTGGTTTTCGGGTTCCTCCTGCACCCATATCACACGTTGTAGATTCGGATAACTATTTAATATACTACAAATTTCATTCTCAGGAAACCGGTATAATTGTTCAACACGCACAATCGCCACCTTTTTATTTTTCTTCCGATTTTCATGCGATATGAGATCGATATATATTTTGCCGCTGCACAGAAGCACTTCCTCAACTTTATTTTTATCCGCATCAGCATCATCGATCACCGGCATCCATGAACCTTCGGATAATTCTGCCGGCTTAGACATAATGAGCGGGTTGCGGAGTAAACTTTTCGGTGTCATTACCGCAAGCGGCAGCGGATCGGTTTCGAGCAGCAATGCCTGACGTCGAAGCAAGTGGAAATATTGAGCGGCAGTTGTACAGTTAGCAACTCGAATATTGATATTGGCTGCGAGCTGAAGGAACCGTTCGGGAAGTCCGCTTGAGTGATCGGGTCCCTGACCTTCAAGTCCGTGCGGTAGTAATAAAACAAGCGACGGCGTTTGTCCCCATTTTTCACGTGCCGAGCCAATAAACTCATCCACCATCACCTGCGCCGCATTAATAAAATCGCCGTATTGCGCTTCCCATACGACCAGACGTTCGGGCGCCTGTATGTTATAACCGTATTCGAATCCGACGGCTGCATTCTCTGAAAGCGGACTATTGCGAATCTCGAAAGCCGACTTTGCGCCCGACAGGTTTTGCAGCGGTATATATTCTTCAGAGGTATTCACTTCGTGAAAAACAGAATGCCGCTGGCTGAAGGTACCCCGCTCTGTATCCTCACCTGTTAACCGGATTGCGATCCCATCTTCAAGGATACTTGCGAAAGCAAGTTCTTCGGCAGTCGACCAATCCACGACATACTCATCTTTTTTATCCAGGATCTGCCGTCGTTTATCGATGGATTTCTTCAGTTTTTTATTAACATTAAAATCTTCCGGAAACGTTTTTAATTCATGATTTAATTTCCGGAGCCGGTCTAACGGAACACTTGTTTTGATCTTTTTTGCCGCACCGGGCGGAGCCGGTTCCGGTATCTCATCAATTTTTTCGTCTTCCGGTTTTATAGAGTCGTATACACCCTGCAATTCCTCCATATACTTATTAACAATTTCATCGGGTTTACCCTCTTCTATTACATCCCGATCGATGAGCATATCGGCAAAACGCTTTCTTACTGAGGGATGTTTTTTTATTGTCTGATACAAGACGGGCTGGGTAAATGACGGTTCATCGCCTTCGTTGTGACCGTAACGCCTGTATCCGATAACATCAAGAACAATATCTTTTTTAAATTTATTGCGATACGCGAACGCCATTCGAGCGGCCTCGATGCAGGATTCCACATCGTCAGCATTGACGTGAATAACCGGTATCTCAAATCCTTTTGCGAGATCTGAAGAGTAAAGTGTGCTGCGTCCCGCTTCCGGTGTTGTGGTATAACCGAGTTGATTATTTGCAATAATATGTATCGTTCCTCCCGTTCTGTAGCCGGGTAAACGGGAAAAGTTCAATGTTTCAGCAACAACTCCTTGTGCGGGAAACGATGCATCACCGTGTATTAACAACGGCAACGTTACACTGTAATCGAAATCCGGTGCGCCGGGTTTATCGACCGCGGTACCCACAGCCCGGGCCATACCTTCGACCACAGGGTTGACATGTTCAAGGTGACTTGGGTTCGGCGCCAGCTTGACCACCGCATCGCTTATCTCACCATTTTCAACTGCGGTGTATGCTCCCTTATGATACTTCACATCACCGGTCCAGCCGAGATCATACCGGATTGATTGTATTCGTACCGGGTCTTTAAATTCGGCAAGGATCTGTGAGTACGGTTTTTTCAAGACATGTGCGAGAACATTCAAACGCCCGCGATGTGCCATGCCGAGAAATACATTCCGTATTTTCACACCGCCAGACAATTTGATGATAAAGTCAAGCATCGGTATGAGAACATCGAGTCCTTCGATTGAGAACCGAGTTTTACCGGGAAACATTTTATGCAGAAACTGCTCGAATACTTCAACTTGAGTTAGACGTTCCAATACTTCTTTTGGAGAATAGGGCATAACATCGGGATGAAAGTTTTTCGTTTCCGATGCATCGCGCAGCCACTGACGCTCTTCGGGAGAATGGATGTGTTCATAATCATATCCCGTAGTAGACGAGTAAATAACCCGTAAATTTTCTATTGCTGCCAATGCATTCGAAGCATTTTCAGAAGCAGTACCGCCAACAAGGTGAGCCGGTAGTGCTTTCAGGTCATCTTCGGTCAGGTTGTATGTATCGAGTTCAAGGGAATCGTCTCCCCTCGGCTTTGAACCGAGTGGATCCAGTTGGGCTGCAAGATGTCCGTATTTTCGAATAGACTGCGCAAGGTTTACCACCCCCATGTTTTTTTCAACAGAGTATCCTGTAGTTTCAACTTGCCCGTCAACGGGCGGTTTCCAATGTTTAAAGAATTTACGCAGGTCCGGCTCAACAGATTCTGGATCCTTTTTATATTGTTCGTATAATTCGAGGATATACCCTGCATTCGGACCGTGAAATTCCTGGTAGATATTCATTATGGAATTACGAGTTACAAATTACCGTTTATAAATTGTAATTATATAACACCTAACTACCTTAAAAAATTCAATTTAGCCACCAAGCCGCCCGGCTATATCCTGAATTATTGCTATGAGAGGTTCGGGATATACACCAAGCCAGACAAGTGTAATCATAAGAAAGGCAAGCACTACTCCTCCGGCTATAGAAATGGATTGAGCAAGATATCCTGAAGGGGATCCGGTTTCTTCCGGCGAAGAGTACATTGTAATAACGATACGGAGATAGTAATACAATCCTATCGCGCTGTTAACGACCAGAAGAATAACCAGCACCCAGAGCGCTGCACTGACACCGGCAGTCAACACATAAAATTTTCCGATAAATCCGGCCGTAAGGGGTATACCGGCAAGCGAGAACATCATCGCCGTAAAGACCGCAGACAACCACGGGCGGTGTACATATAACCCGCGATAATCCTGTATATCTTCAGGTTCCCGTTCGTTATAAATGAGCAATCCGACGATGCCGAATGCGCCGAGCGAGGTTATAAAATATGCGACGAGGTAAAATGTCACCGCTTCAACAGCAAGCGCTCCGGCAGCAAGGAAAGCAACCAAAATATATCCAAGATGAGCGATCGATGAATAGGCAAGTATCCGCTTTACATTACTTTGTAATAGTGCAAGTATGTTGCCGATGAACATCGAAAGAATGGCGATAACAGTAAAAACGAAAAAGACTGTTTCGTATGTATAAACATTCAGTTCGATAAAATACCGGAGCAGAATAGCAAACATGCCGCCCTTCGATACCGTAGCAAGGTACGCGGTAACCGGAGCCGGGGCTGCCTCGTAAATGTCCGGTGTCCACATATGAAATGGTACTACTGCCAGCTTAAATCCGATACCGACCACCATCATACCGGTGCCGGTAAGGATAAACACCTGCCGCAGGTCTTCACCGCCGGCGAGTTTTTCCGCAAGTTCTGAAAACAGCATCGTACCGGTTTCAGCAAAGATCAACGCCATGCCGAACAATAAAAATGCCGATGATGCCGCTGCGAGAATGAGATACTTAATACCCGCCTCAAGCGGCCGGTCGTTGGTAAACAGGTATGCTATCATACCGTACAATGATACGGTAAGAACTTCAAGGCCGATAAAAAGTGTTATAAAATGACTACTCGTTACCAGTACGGTTGAGCCGATCGTTGCAATCAATAACAATGCATAGAATTCTTCGCGTTGTGCTTCGCGCCGCTGGAGATATGAATACATCAACACAGTTACAATTAAACTTGCAGCAGTGAGCAGTCCGATATAGAACAATGAATAATCGTCGATGATCATTAATGGAGTTACCTGCAGGGGTGTTACGTGCGTCAACGACGGCAGCACAGCTATAGCGGCGGCATGCCCTATAACAGTAAGCATCGCCGTTATGAAGTGATTACGATAGAACGATATCACCAGCACAACGATCAGCGTTGTAGCTGCAAGAATAATAAACGGTAATAATGCTGTTATGTCTGTTGTTGACAAATTAGAACTCCTTGTTTGGACTACTTCATATATCCAAAATCGTGAAAGGCAGTTATACGTTATTTGTTATTCGTTAATGGTCGCCTATCTGAGATTTTTTAAATGAGATAAAAATTTTCTTATTATCTCCAGAATTTGGTGAGGGCATTTCCTCCACCATTTGAACTTCTTCAACACCTTGCTGGAGAATATCGAGTGCCGGTTTTGCCGTATTCAGAATCGGTTTCGGATATAATCCGATCCATAATAGCGCGAGCATCATTGCTACCATCACAACCATTTCTCTAACATTGAGGTCCGGCATTTCCCATTTTTCGCGCGGCTCGCCGTGGAAAATTCGCTGAATTATCCATATTGAATAGATCGTCGCTGCCACTATTCCCAGCGCGGCGAAAACGGTCAGCAGAATATTTTCCATAAACATTCCGATGAGCACAAGAAATTCACCGACAAAATTACCAAGTCCCGGCAGGCCAAGTGATGCCATTGCGAAGAACATTGCCACCGTTCCCATCCGCGGAACCGTCGACCACATACCTCCCATTCTATCCATATCCCGAGTATGGATACGCTCCTGTATACCGCCTGCGAGAATAAACAACGCACCGGTACTTAAACCATGAGCAATGATAACCACGATGGCTCCTTGCAGCGCAAGCTCGTTCCAGGCAAATATCCCCAATAAAACAAATCCCATATGGCTGACGCTTGTATAAGCAACAAGCCGCTTAAAGTCGGTCTGTGCAAATGCTAATTTCGCACCGTATAAAATACTTACCACGCCGAGTACCATTGCAATAAACGCAAACTGCATTGCCGCTTCCGGAAAGAGCGGTACAACGAATCTGATCAAACCGTATGCACCGGTTTTCAGCAGTAAACCGGCGAGGACAACGCTTCCGGCAGTCGGTGCCTGGGTGTGTGCATCGGGGAGCCAGGTGTGCACCGGAACAGCAGGCAGCTTCACACCAAATGCAATAAAGAATCCGAGCATTAACCACATCGCAGCGGATGCGGGGATATCGGTACCGAGCAGTTCATTATAGTTGAATGTGTAGACACCTGTCGCGTTCCCGTGTACAAAGTAAAGCGCAAGGATCGCAACAAGCATCATCAATCCCGACGCTTGCGTAAAGAGGAAAAACTTTATCGCAGCGTAACGCTTATCCTCGTGTCCCCATATTATAATGAGAAAATACATCGGGATGAGCATCATCTCCCAGAAAAAGAAAAAGAGGAAGAGGTCGAGCGCAATGAACACGCCGATAATTCCGGCCAGGATCCATAACAGATTGAAATGGAAAAATCCAACCCGGTATTGTATTTCTTTCCAGGATACGACGACCGAGATGATTCCTAAAAATGCAGTTAGTGCGATAAGCAATAAGCTTAATCCATCGAGGGCAAGATAAAAGCTGATGCCAAGCTGGGGAATCCAGTCCTGCTCGAATTCAATAAGCCATGCCTGTTCTTTAAAAATATCTATTTCCGAATAATACTGAAACCATACCTGCAAAGTAAGTCCGAACACAATTGCAAGGGCGAGAATCGATATCCATCTTGGAAGCTGTGTACCGGTCCTGCCGCTTAACCAGGCAAGCAACCCGCCGACAATTGGAAGTATGAGTAACCATAATAACGTCATAAGAACACCGCAAGAGTAATTACTATAATAGCTCCGACTACAAGTACCATAGCATACCAGCGAACTTTACCGG
Source organism: Bacteroidota bacterium (assembly GCA_007128495.1). Lineage (GTDB taxonomy): Bacteria > Bacteroidota > Ignavibacteria > T3Sed10-11 > T3Sed10-11 > T3Sed10-11. Next base: position 1,955 of record SKXH01000061.1, on the reverse strand, counting down.
TTTGCGTTTTGGTTAATAACCGGTGCAGCACTTCCGTGCTGAATGCAATAGCGTGATAGATTGAATCTATAAAGTCTCGTTTATTAATTCGTGATACAAATATGACCGGTTGGACAAACACTTTATCGTACAGCCAATCGAATCCCCAGCCGGAAGAGAAAAATGTATAAATACCTTCCCCCGCCGGTGATGCAGTAAGCTCGTTGACCGTTTCCGGTTTTTTGATATACAAATAATATGCGATATAAATCCCCACCGCTACAAGGAATGTTGCTATGACCTGCAGCAAAAACTCGGTCCCGAGAGAATAATCAAAGACAGGAACCGCCGGTAACACCGATGCCATAAAGTTCGAGAAAAGCGTGAAGTTGCCCATCGTGTGGGGCAGTTCAATGAATCCTGCAACCGTTGAGAAAAACGCAAGTACAACCAATGTCAACAATATACGTGTACCGGGAAGATGTGAGACCTCCGTTTTCTTATCTCCATAAAACACGAGAAATACCATCCGGAATGTATAGATTGCCGTGATAAACGCACCGACAGCGCCGAGAATAAAATACCAGGTACTTCCGAGCTGCGATGAGAAAGATTTCCAGAGAATAAGTTCTTTACTGTAAAATCCCGATGTTACCAGCGGAATTGCAGCAAGCGAAGCACACCCGATAAGGAACGTCCAGAACGTAGCCGGCATTTCCTTTCGAATGCCTCCCATACGGAACATATTCTGTTCTTCATGCAAAGCGTGGATTATAGCACCGGCACCGAGAAAGAGAAGCGCTTTGAAAAACGCGTGCGTCATAAAGTGAAACATACCGGCGGCGAACGCGCCTACACCGAGGGCAAGGAACATATACCCGATCTGGCTGATTGTCGAGTACGCGAGCACCCGCTTGATATCGGTTTGTGTAAGCGCACTGAAGCCGGCAATCAATGCGGTTAGGAGTCCGATAATCGCAACGATAGTCATTACAGCGGGAGCAAGCTCGAATATGACGTGCGTCCGTGCAATAAGGTAAACACCGGCGGTTACCATCGTAGCAGCGTGTATGAGTGCGCTCGTCGGAGTGGGACCCGCCATTGCATCGGGCAACCAGACTTGCAACGGAACCTGCGCCGACTTACCGAGTGCACCGCCTAACAATAATAATGAAGCAGCAACCGGTATTGTCGCTCCTTCAACCCATATACGGGGAGCTATATCAAGTATTTGTTGTATATGTATAGTACCGGTATGCATAAACAGAAGAAAAATACCGATGAGCATTGCAATATCACCGATGCGCGTAACGACAAATGCTTTTCGTGCGGCGTAACCGTTCTCCGGTTTCTTATACCAGAACCCGATAAGCAGGTAACTGCAAAGACCGACTCCCTCCCATCCCAACAACAACAATACGAGATTATCACCGAGAACCAGTATGAGCATTGCACCGACGAAGAGGTTCATATACGCAAAGAAGCGCGCATATCCTTCGTCCTTTATCATATACTCAGTTGAATACAGATGAATAAAAAATCCGACGAACGTGATGACAAAAATCATCACCAGCGAAAGCGCATCAAGGTGAAATGATATTGCAGGTGAAAAATTACCGACATTTATCCATGACCATAAAACCTGCGTGTATGAATAACCTTCGGGCGGCGAGGTAAGAAAGTTAATTCCGATGATAATTGTAATAATGGCCGATAAACCGATCGATCCCGCACCGAGCGTACCGCTCACCGGTTTGGGCATACGCGACCCGAACGCGATAAGGACTACCGCACTGAGAAAGGGAAAGAAAGGTACAAGCCATAACAATTCGTACATATTATCCTCTCATTTTACTTGCGAGGTCGGCATCGAGTGTATTGTAACGGCGATAATGCTGCAGGATTAAAGCCAACCCCACGGCTACTTCGGCTGCTGCAACGGCAAGTATAAAAATGAACATTATCTGTCCGTCCGT
>SKXH01000245.1 GCA_007128495.1 Bacteroidota bacterium | reverse complement strand
GCTTTACTGTCGTTCTGATTTGTTCGTTTAATTTCCTCGAGGAAGTCCTTCCAGGTAAATTCGGTCGTAAAAAGGGGGGCGGTAGGATAACTCGTATACCGCGGCCCAGGTTTATCTACCTTTCGAAGAACTTCTACGTCGATGTATTCGAATTGTTTAGTTTTCATAGATATTTACTACAATACTGATTTGTTCTTTTGATAAAATCGAAAATTTCGGGAGTTTTTTCAATCAAATCATTGAAATGCTTGGTTATATCTGTCTCGCCATATTCGTGGACAATTTGGTTGCGTAACTCTTTTAGCTCTCTCACTTCCTCAGGATCATCAATTATCCCCCGCTTATGTGCTCTATTTACAACATCAATGAGAGTTCCTATATCTTCAAGTTCAACCCTGTCTATGTTCTTGAATACTTTATGAATAAGATAATCAATTGTTCGTGCAAATCTGCTTGAAAATGCCTCAATAGCGTCGTAATCATCGTCATCAAACTTATCTTTATCCGGTAACGGTTTACATTTTTCATATGATCGTCGCAGCCATTTTTCGGCATCTTTCAAATTGTCAAGATTCTCTTTTAATATATTTATCCCTTCTTGAGTTGTCATAATGGTATGCTATGCTCATATATAGACTTTTCAAATTGGGTTTCAGGTGATTTCACGACAATTATGTCTATCTTTTGAGCACCGATTTTATCCTGTAATTTAATAATTATTTTTCTTTTTTCTTTATTCGTGATTGTGTCTGACAATATGAGTAAGTCGATATCTCCGCCGCGTTGAGACTCATCGGCACGAGAACCGAATAGATGAATTTTTGCCTCGGGGTCGAATTGAAATACCGAATCTTTTATTGCTTGTATTTCTTTCTCCTTAAGGCGCATAGTGTTTTAAATTTATTGGCCGGGCACGGATGGAAACCATTCATTCCACCCATTCCCGCGGCTTCCTCAATACCTCGACCAACTCCGCTTCCCGTGAATCCGGTTCAGGATGATGGTCGTACTTCCATGATACAAACGGGGGCAGCGACATCAAAATGGATTCGATACGTCCTTTTGTTTCAAGACCGAATAACGTACCCCGGTCATATACAAGATTGAATTCAACATATCTGCCGCGGCGTACAAGCTGCCATTCCCGTTCTCTGTCTGTATACGGCTCGTTCATTCTTCGCTCAACGAGCGGTATATATGAGGGTAAAAATGCATCTCCTACATCACTAACAAAACTTAATAGTAATTCGTTGCTTCCCGTAAGATAGTCGAAAAATATGCCGCCGGTACCGCGACCTTCCTGACGGTGTTTGATGAAGAAGTATTCATCACACCATTTTTTGAACCGCGGATAGTATGTTGTATCGTGTTTATCGCAGGCATTTTTCAGTGTTTTATGAAAGTGCCGTACGTCTTCTTCGAATAAATAATATGGCGTCAGGTCGGTGCCGCCGCCGAACCATATTTTTCCGTTTTCCATATCGAAGTAACGGAGGTTCATGTGTACGGTCGGAACCATCGGGCTGCGGGGGTGTATGACGAGCGAAATACCGGTGGCAAAAAACTCGCCGGCCTCCACATCCATCCGTTGTGCCATTCGTTCGGGGAGTTTACCCCAGACTGCGGATGTATTCACTCCCGCCTTTTCAAATACGGCACCTTCTTCCATAACGCGGGTTTTTCCGCCGCCCCCTTCCTCACGCTTCCACACATCTTCACGAAAGCGCGCGCTCCCGTCGATCGATTCAAGTTTACTGCAGATGGTATTCTGCAATAACCCGAACGAGTTTTGTATTTTTTCCTTGCTGCTATTTGTGATATTTTCCGCTCTCATTCTTTACCGCATTCACAAATGCTTTCACATTCTCAACCGGCACGTCGGGCAGTACCCCGTGACCCAGATTAAAAATATGTCCCGGGTTATGACCATACTTTTCAAGGATGAATACTACTTCCTGTCTGATACGATCGGGGTTGGAATAGAGTAATGTCGGATCCAAATTGCCCTGTAATGCTGTACGTCCGTTTATGACCTTCCGTGCTTCGCCGATATCGAATGTCCAGTCGAGGCCGATAACTTCCGCCCCGAGCGATGCCATATCATCGAGTGCGTGTGCGCATCCTTTGCAGAAGACGATGACCGGCTCATCATCGCGTTTTATTTCTTCAACGATTTGCCTGATGTACCGCAGCGAGAATTCCTCAAATGCATCCGGTGACAGTATACCGCCCCAGGTATCGAATATCTGGACGATGTTCGCACCGGCATTGATCTGGGCGCCGAGATATTTTGTAATTGCCTGAGCAAGGCGTTCGAGCAATGTGTGGGCGTCGTTCGGATTGTTAAAGATCATCTCTTTTGCGTGACGGAAATTTTTTGAACCGCCGCCCTCGACCATATACGTCAACAAAGTCCACGGTGCGCCGGAAAATCCGATCAGAGGTACCCGGTCGTTGAGTTCTTTTTTTGTGAGTCTTATCGCATCGAGTACATACTTAAGATCGTGAGCCGGTTCGATGTCCTTGAGCATATCTATTTCATGGCGTGATCTCACCGGGTCGGTAAAGCGCGGTCCGCCTTTGTTTTCCTCAATGACAAGGTTCATTCCCATTGCTTCGGGGATGACGAGTATGTCCGAAAAGATAATGGCAGCATCGACGCCGATGATGTCGACCGGTTGGAGT
>SKXH01000049.1 GCA_007128495.1 Bacteroidota bacterium | reverse complement strand
TGTTATCGGCCGGTGCAGCTAAAGCTGAATAAAGCTCTTCGGTCGCCGATCGCAATTCTATATCCTTATAGGTACGCGCATACAGAAACAGAAACGGTATTATTACATTTATCGTTATTTCGTCGATGCGGCTTTTACCGATCAGTTGCGTGAGATTGCGGGATGCCGGTTTGCCGAAGGTATAATGATTTTTCCAGTATCCGTTTGCGGATACATTAAAATACTTTCTGATTTCTTTTATTTTTTCCCGCGGCGAAGCATCGGGTTGCTTAACCACGGTGATGAGGAATTCGAGCACGGGCTGATCTATCATCCGTTCAGTAATACGGGCAAGGGCGGCTATACGAAGCGTCGGAAAATTTTGCGGACGCAGCCGGAAGAACTGCCACTCGGTTGCATCCATCGGAGATTGTTTGATTTTTAGTTTATTGGACCTGACTATTTCGCTCAATTCCTTTTGATATGTATCGATGGCATTACCGTCAAGGAGACCAGCCATTTCGAACAGAAATGCTTCACGGGCATCTCCGGATATTTCACGCAGCCGCGGGAATGTCACAAGTGATGAAAGCCGTCTGAAAGGAAGCTGATTCTTTGAATACCCGAGCGCTTCTGCTATCGTTTCGTAGAGCAATTGTTCCCACGCATCTTTTTTACGAAGATCGTCGATCGAAGGTGGACGTACCGGAGGAGGTACTTCATCGATGTTTCCCTGAAACGGAATTTCTCCGTACCGGGCAGCGGGTTCGCGCAGATCGTAATTATCGGGTGAGGCAAGTTCATGCAACCGGTTACGCATTGTACGCACCTTCAGCTCCATTCTCCTCATGCCGAGTGTAGTTATCCAGTGCATTTTGCTCTTATCATCGATTGCTTCATTTTTACCGTAGCAGGCAATGTGATCCAACCTGCGCGAGCGTTCACCTGTTATGGATTTTTGCCAGACCGTCCGTACGGGCTCTATGAGAAACTGATCGAGGATTAATGTCGGTACCCGGCGGCCGCTTTCGGTTGTTGTTTGCGAGGAATCGGTTCCGGATTTCATCACCACATGCAGAATAACTTTGTTGTACCTCGGATCGTTCTGGTGAAGATGTGCCGACCAGTCTTCGAGGGTGCGATGTATCTCGATATCGCCGGCGTAAAGTGTATCGCCGATTTGAATTTTTGCGTTGAGAAAATCCGGGCCGGTATCGGTATTCGGTGTACCCGGATCAACGATGGTTACAGAATGTCCTTCGTGGGATTCAAGGTTAGCGGTACGGAAAAGTTGCTGCGACCATACTTCGTGCAGGAATTTTTCCGGTAGCATAGTTGTGCGAGGCATGATGCACCTCCCGGTTTGTTTGTGGATATTGTTTATACATTCCGGTATGTATTGATCATTGCATGCACCTCTAATGCGGTATCGCGTACGTTATTCGCGTAAATGATCGATCGTCCGACGTTTATCAGTAGCAGATCCTTTTTCCTTGTACAACCGTGTTCAATTGATTTTTTCAGATCGCCGCCCTGTGCACCGATACCGGGCAGCAGTATCGGCATATCCGATGCAAGTTTCCTGATACCGGCAAGCTCGCGCGATTGCGTTGCACCGACCACAAGTCCGATGTTGTTCCCGGTATTCCATTTCTTTGCCCGCTGCACTACTTTTTCATAAAGATAGCGATCACCGATTTTTAATTTTTGGAAATCCTTTGCTCCCGGATTTGATGTCAGTGCAAGAATGAATGCACCTTTACCCGGATATTTAATAAAGGGCTCAACCGAGTCGGTACCCATATACGGGTTCACCGTAGCTGCATCGAATTCAAATCCCTCAAACAACATCTCGGCGTAGCGTTCCGCTGAATTGCCGATATCGTTCCGCTTTCCGTCACCGATCGTAAGGATGTCTTGCGGAACCAGGTCGAGTGAATCTTCAAGGGCTTCAATACCCGCGGGTCCCATAACTTCGTAAAAAGCCAGGTTAAACTTATATGCGCACACAATATCCGATGTCGACTCGATAATGTGTTTGTTAAATTCAACGATCGGGTCGCCGGTCTTTTGCAGGTGCGAAGGAATTTTATCAAGTACCGGATCGAGTCCGATACACAACAGACTATTACACGTCTGTTGTATCTGTCGCAGCCGTTCGGTGAACGTCATTTGAAGTTCTTCCACATCATGGATTCCATCGGTTTTTCGTTACGCTGGGTATATTTTGCCGACGTTTTTTTGTTATATGGCATAAGCACATCGCCGGAAGTCTCGAAATAGATCAATTGACCGATCGGCATTCCGTAATAAACACGCACGGGCTGTTTGACGGAAATCTCCAGCGTCCAGTAATTACAAAATCCTATATCGCCTTTACCGGCGGTAGCATGAATATCGATACCGAGACGTCCGATACTGCTTTTTCCCTCGAGGAACGGAACATGTTTATGTGTTTCGGTATACTCGAGCGTTACCCCAAGGTATAACCGTGACGGAAACAGTATCAGGCCTTCATCGGGAATTTCAATATAGTTTACCTGGTTATGTTCTTTGCTGTCGAGTAAGTCGTTTTTATAAATTGCGAGGTGTTTCCCGAGGTGAACGTCGTAGCTGTTCGATCCCAGGTGCTTCCGGTCGAACGGTTCGATGACTATACTGCTACTCTCGATCTCGTCGAGTATCTGTTTGTCGGTAAGGATCATA
>SKXH01000043.1 GCA_007128495.1 Bacteroidota bacterium | reverse complement strand
GACCTTGAGGAGTTACAGAGAGTAAGTATGCGCGCGGTGGTCGACGGCTTGATCAATCTCGCATCGGATGGTGAGGCGACCATTGGTGTCAGGGCCGTAACAGAATTAAAGTTAAAAGAACTGAGTGAAATGATAGCTGTAATGGAACCGTTAACACCGGGACACAAAGCGCATTTGGAGCAGGCAGTCCGCGATATACAACGGTATTTCGAGCAGCCGGCGGACCGGTTAAGACCGGCAGCGATTCCACGATTGGGTCCGTTTTAAAATATGAATTTAACCGGTAGAACTATCCTCATCGGTATATATTCTCGGGACCCGTGTCGATAATGAGGTCAATATTTCGTATGGAATGGTGCCGGTATGCCGCGCAAGTTCCCATGCTGTAATAGCATCGTTACCGTCTTTACCGATAAGGGTGACATTATCACCGGCCGTAACCTCGCTATTATTTCCGAGATCAACCATGATCTGATCCATGCAGACGGTGCCGACCACCGGATACCGTCTGCCCCGGATCAGAACTTCGGAAGTATTGGTCAATAACCGGTTATAACCGTCAGCGTAACCGATAGGTATCGTTCCGATGCGGGTATGTTGGCTGGTGGTAAATTTCCGGCCATAACTAATGCTGACATCCGGTCCGACATCTTTTACGAAACCGACTTTTGAACGGAGTGAAAGGGGAGGGCGGAGTGTGTTTGAACCGGGCACTTTATCACCGGGCGGATATCCGTATAGCATGATTCCCGGACGCACCATTGTAAAATGCGATTCGGGATAATGCATAATGCCGCCGCTGTTTGCAATGTGGATGTCCTCTATTTCGATCCCCTTTTTTTTAAGATTCTCGATCACCGAATGAAAACGTTCAAGCTGTAAGCCAACATACTCAGGATCGTCGCCTTCGGATGTGGCTAGATGACTGTACACTCCCGTTAGTTCAATGTTCGGCAGCCGGGCAATTCTTTCAGCCAGCACTGCGGCTGAATTGTACTGTACCCCGATCCTTCCCATTCCCGTATCGGTTTTCAAGTGAACCTTCACCTTCGAATTGTGAGCTTTCAGGAAATCGTTCAGAGAACTCGCATCTTCGTACGATGCGACCGTCAATTCAAGATTATGTTTTACAAAGAGGGGGAAATCATCCTCCATCGCCCCGTAAAAAACCAGAATCGGTTTTGTGATACCGGCATCGCGCAATGTTACTGCCTCCTGGACGAACGCTACGCCGAGTATGTCGATTTGTTTACTTTCCAGATAGCGTGCAACGTCGACAATTCCATGTCCGTACGCATTTGCCTTGACGACACCCATAACTTTAACGCCGGGCGCGGTCAGCGTGCGGACCTGTAAAAGGTTATGGCCGATTTTGGATAGATCTACTTCGATGTGGGTCGGACGCATTTTAGTACGGTTTAATTTGTTGTTGATGCAAAATCACTTTACCGGAAAGTTCGGAGGTGAAATTCCCATTCTCCACAGCTATGCTGCCGTTGACGATCACAAACTCCATACCTTCCGCAAGTTGATGGGGATCCTGATATGTAGCGCGGTCGGTTATACGATCCGGATCGAATATGGCGATGTCGGCAGCCATACCCGGCCGAAGCACACCGCGGTCATACATACCGAGTGTGCTCGCAGTGAGTGAGGTCATGCTCCGTATCGCGTGCTCAAGAGTGATAACATTTTTCTCGAATACATATTTCCTGATCTTGCGCGGGAACGTACCGTTGTTGCGCGGATGGGGAACGCCCCGGCCGAATTCTACCAGCCCGCCGTCGGATGATGTCATTGTCCAGGGTTGTTTCATAAACGCTTCAACATCATCGTCGTCCATGTTGAATGATACAATTGTCGGATTACCTTTTTCGATCTGTGATAATATAACCTTTTCCGGGGGAAGGTCTCGTTCATCGGCAAGAGCGTCGAGAGTGCGCCCTTCAATGGAAGGATCTTGCGAAAACCGCCGGTACTGTATTCTGCCGGCGCCGCCCCGCCGTTCGAGATTTTCGCTAACACCCCGGAGAATTTTTTCTCTTGTTGTATCGTCCTCCAATCGTTTACGCATCGCATCGGTGCCGCCTTCCCGCGCCCACGTCGGGACGAGTGCGGATATAATGCTAGTGGCTGAAGCCGAATACGGATATTGATCGGCAAATACAGGAAATCCTTTTTCCCGCGCCCGGTTTATGCGTTCGATTATCCCGCCCGATGTTCCCCATACCGGAGTGCCGAGCGCTTTGATGTGGGTGACGATCCCCGTTACACCGCTTGCTTGTGTTATCTCGATTATCTCATCCACTGCTGCTGTAACACCGATCGTATAATTCGATTCATCCCGGATATGACTTTGATGGATGCCGCCGTACCCGGCGACAATTTTGCACAGCGCAATGAGCTCTTCAGTCGGTGCGAAACTTCCCGGTACGTAGAAAAGTCCGCTTGAAAGTCCGAAAGCTCCGTACTCCATACCCTTTCGTACTAAATCTTTCATCTCGCGGAGTTCTTCTTCTGTTGCGCTGCGATTTTCGGTCCCCATAACCTCTCTTCTGATGGAACCGTGGGGGATAAGTTGCGCCACATTAACCCCCAAACGATCTTCGAGAAGTTCCGATTTTTGTTCTTCGAGATCGACCGGGCCCCCGCCGTCAGGGTTAACAACTACCGTTGTAATTCCCTGTGCAAGGAGGGG
>SKXH01000274.1 GCA_007128495.1 Bacteroidota bacterium | reverse complement strand
GCATAGCCGCAGTGTTCGCACACGGCACAGGTATCTTCACCCGAAGGCGATTCAACCATGAATTCCTGTGAACCCGAACCACCCATTGCTCCGCTGGATGCACCGACAATGAAAAATTTCAAACCACACCGTGAAAATATTTTTTTGTACGCTCCGGCATGCTTATCGTAACTTTCATCAAGTCCCTCCCAGGAAGTATCCATACTATAGGCATCCTTCATCACGAACTGCCGGCCGCGCAACACACCCGAACGGGGACGCGGTTCATTGCGAAACTTGGTCTGAATCTGATACCAGATCTGGGGCATATCGCGGTATGAACGGAGAAAGTTCTTTGCAATCGAACAGATGACCTCTTCGTGCGTCGGTGCAAGTACCATCGGGCGGTTTTTTACGTGGAACAGTATATCGCCGAAGTCATCGACACGACCGGTCTCCTGCCAGAGCTCAAGCGGGTTCAATGCCGGAAGGAATACCTCCTGTCCTCCGATCGCATTCATCTCCTCGCGAATGATCTGCATTACCTTGAGCATGACCCTCTGTCCGACCGGTAAGTGCGAATAAATACCGGCTGCAAGCGGGCGAATAAGTCCCGCCCTGAGCATGAGAACGTGGCTTGGAATTGTTGCCTCTACGGGTACTTCTTTTTGTGTAGGGAAAAAAGATGAGCTGAATTTCACGTCGGGTTTTTATCTCCTTTTTGTTTTTATTGATAATTACTTAGTACTGCCGTTTAAATTTATCAGCGTTGCGCTGATCACTTCATCCGACCGGTTCCGGATCTTGTCTAACATTTCTTCGGACGGCTGAGCATCAAGCTGAATTGTACAGCACGCTGCAATCTTCCCATCGAAGATTACGTTTGCGAGTTCTTCTGCATTGATGTTACCTTCCTTGAGAACTGTCATAACATTTGCCAGAACACCCGGTTTATCGTAATGCCGCACGATCAACTGCCAGCCGGCATCGGTTGAATCACAGCGATTAACCCAATTTCTCACACGTCCTTCGGAGACATATTCTTTCACAATGGATATTGCATCAGCGGCAACCGCATTTTGCGCCTGCTCGGTCGAAGCACCGATGTGATGCGTCACATATATATTTTTAACTTCCTGCAGCGAGCTTGAGAACTCTCCTTCTTTTTGTTCCGGTTCATCATTGAACACATCCAGGCCGGCACGAATTTTCCCGGCTTCGGCAGCTTTCACCAGCGCATCCTCATCGACGACTTCCGCGCGGGCCGTGTTTATGAAAATCGTTCCGGGTTTCATACGTTCGATAATATCTTTTGATATAATTCCTTTTGTCTCGGGTTTCAATGCAAGATGCACCGACACAATATCGACGGCCTCAACAAGGTCTTCGATAGTTTTACAATACTCTACACCGATCGCGGCTGCCCGTTCGGGTGTCAACGATCGGGACCATGCATAAACTCTTATACCGCACGATTGTGCCCGTTTGACCAATTCCATACCGATCTTGCCGGTACCGATTATACCGAGCTTCTTTCCGAACAAACCGTCGGCTTTTGAGTATAACGCTTTATTCCATTTCCCGTTACGAAAATCTATTACATTATCGGGTATCTTCCGGTCGATGGCAAGTATCAATCCTATTGCAAGTTCGGCAACGGCGATGGAATTTTTTCCCGGACAATTTGCGACATAAATGCCTTTTGCACTTGCCGCTTTCAGATCGATATTGTTTACACCGGCGCCGGCGCGTATTATCAAGCTCAGTTCATTGCTGTTTTGTATACATTTTTCATTTACAACGGTGGAGCGAACAATAACTATTGCAGCAGTTTTAGCTGCATCGACAAGGTCCTCGGCTCCTAATTTCGGATTATAATCGACATCAAGGTTGAGTTTTTGTAATTCGGATACATATTTTTCGGGGAACTTATCGGCGACCACTACTCTCATAGCGGCACTCCTTTCTTTCGTTCGCATTTCTGGTTGGTTGCTGCACAGCTTACGATGTTGTCTAATATACGATAAAATGTGTAAAATTTCATCCCAACTCAAATCTGAGCAATGAGTGTGCCCTCCTCAGTGCCTGCTCGACCCCGGCCGGATTATCTGCACGGGCAAAAATAAAACCCGGATATTTTCCCCCTTCAGGAAGCGGAATAATTTCCTCTCCCCTTGTCGCCGTTATTATTACGTCTGTAATGTAAGTGACCTTCATTGCTTCCTCCCTGCCGTAAACATCCTTCACAACACCGCGTCCCGGCACAGGGATCATCATCACACCGGCAGCATGTTCTTCACGCCTGAAGGACTGCACCGGTTCTCTCAAAGCATCACGGAGGATCAATTCCTCAAGTGAAATGTTTGTTGTGTCCGTCTCCGGATCTTCAAACCGCAATACCCGGGCACAATACCCTCCAATAGAGCGTGCCGCTAATTCTATCAGATAAACACCGCCGGCATTAAACCGGACTTCGGCGTGAACCGGGCCCCGGACCAATTTCAATGCCCGGGCGGCATTTTTCACAACTTCGAATATTTCCGATTGCATACTGTCGCTGAGACGTGACGGCGTAGTATATATAGTCTCCTCAAAGTATGGGCCGCGCAACGGGTCGGGTTTATCGAACAGCGCCAACGCTTGCAGGTAGTCTTCGTGCAGCAATCCTTCTACAGCGACTTCATCTCCTTCAATATACTCTTCGATCAGAATTGAACGCGCTTCCTGTGTGACTTCGGTAGAATCGAGTTTGTGTATTATTT
>SKXH01000092.1 GCA_007128495.1 Bacteroidota bacterium | reverse complement strand
GCATCAGTTCAATATCGAGTTACTGGGGCGTGGGTTTCTGGGGATATTCTTACAATGCTGTTGCAGCGGCGAACAGTTTTCCGTGGAATCGAAAAGATATTTATGTAGACCGGAGTCCCCTGTTCAGTGCTGATAAAATTAATACTCCACTATTACTCCTGACGGGCGATTCCGACACCAATGTGCCGCCGGGTGAGAGCACACAGTTGTTTCTCGCCCTGAAACTTCTGGGCAGAGATGTTGAATATATTCAGGTTGAGGGTCAGGATCATCATATCCTCGACTATGAAAAACGAATTAAATGGGGCGATACCATAATTGCCTGGTTCGATAAACATTTAAAGGATGAACCGGAATGGTGGGAAGAATTGTATATCAAATAATTTTTTCGTTTATATAAATATATTTTACAACCGGTTAGATCTTTCACTTCGTTCAGGATGATCCCTTAGAGTCGATGTGTGAAGATTTGTGGTAAAACCTAATGTTCATCTATCCAAAAAAAAATAAAGGACCAAATATGAAATATATAGCCGCAGTCATTCTCCCGTTCTTACTAATATCCTGTGCTTCAGAAGAAACACCTGAAGTCCTTGATCCGCAAGAGGTTTTCTGGAGTAATCTAATGGAACACTGCAATGAAGCATTTCCCGGCGGGTTGACACACGAACCGCCCGGCGATGAGATGTTAACGGGCACGGAGCTGCTGATAGCACACTTCCGTGAATGCGATGAAGACACTTTAAAGATCCCGTTCCACATTGAGATTGAAGATACCGATGAGTGGGACCGGTCGCGTACCTGGGTTTTCATACGTCACGAGGATGCTCTTGAAATTCGTCACGATCACCGTAATCCCGACGGCACCGAGGATGAGGACAACACGTGGTACGGCGGCTTTACCGAAACACCCGGCTCCGAATCGTATCAGGAATTTATCTATCACGGCCGGGAAGACCCCGACGGTAAGCGCCTCGGCTGGCGGATTGAAATTTATCCGGACGAACGATACACCTACGGTACGATACGCGGCGATGAATGGACGTGGCGTGTGGATTTTGATTTAACAGAGGAGATCGATGCACCGCCTGCTCCGTGGGGGCATGAATAAAATTGGATTGTTTTGTTAATTTCCGGTTTTGAGTTGTGCCGGTCACGTACCGTAATTAACCGTGACCGGCACTTTTCGTTAGTCCTCCACCGTCGTCGCGATTACCTCTTCCAGACTTGTCTCACCCCGTTTTATACGTTCCATGCCCGAACGGCGCAGCGTCCACATTCCCTGCTTGACAGCGAGTTCCCGAACTTCATTTTCATCGATATCCGATTTGGCGTTGATGATAGACTGTTTGATCTCTTTTGTGAACAACAGCGCCTCGTGAATAGCCGCGCGGCCTTTATATCCACCGTCGCATTTCTCACAGCCAACCGGTTCATACACCGTATTCGCTTGTAAATCTTTCTCGGTAAATCCGAATTTTATATACGGTGCCCATTCATTTTCTTTTACCGGCCGCTTACAATTCTTACACAACGTACGGAGCAAACGTTGTGCAACGATGATATTAATAGCGTAAGCAATGAGGAACGGTTCTATACCCATTTTGAATAATCGCGAAACGGCGCTCGGTGCATCGTTCGTATGGAGTGTTGAAAACGTTAAGTGACCGGTATTTGCGAGCTTGATGGCGGTCTCCGCAGTGATCTTATCACGCATCTCACCGACAAGTACTATATCCGGGTCGTGACGGAGTATACCGCGAAGCGCCTGATCGAACGACATTTTGTGTCCCAGTTTCAACTGACGTGCGCCGTGTATAATATATTCAACAGGATCTTCTACGGTAAGGACATTCACCGACGGATCGATCACCTGATGCAGCGCCGCAACCAATGTCGTACTTTTACCGGAACCCGTAGGCCCTGTCAATATAACAATACCCTGCGGTTGTGAAATTGCCTTATAGAAATTTTCTCTCGCAGGTCCCGTAAGACCGAGTTTTTCAATGTCGGTAATTACTTTGCGGTCGTCGAGCACACGAATAACGATGCTCTCGTGTTTATGCATGAACTCGGTTGCTACAATGGGCATGATACTGACGCGGAAGCGGATGTTGTGACCGTCGATCGAGCGTTCAATAAAACCGTCCTGTGTTGTTTCCCGTTCGAAACGGTCGATGTTCTTCGAACGGTCTTTGACTATAGCTGAAATAGCTTCGGGCATGGTGTTTTCCTGAACGTGCCATAACCGCAGATCGCCGTCGACCCGGAATAGAAACTCGGTGCGTTTTCCCCGTTTGGGAATAATATGGATATCGCTTGCATCCTTGCGAACTGCTTCGACCAGCGCCCCCTCTATTAAATTGATAAGCGCGCTCTTGTTGATCTCGGCTTCGAGTTCCTCTTCGTTCAATCCCTCATCGGTTTGAGCAGTTTCATCAAGTTCGATGCCGCTCTCCTCGAGCATCTTTAAAAACTCGTTCTTCTTCGGCAGAACCTGATTGATCAAGGCCTGCATATCTCTTAAACGGGTATAACAAATTTCATATTTCTTATAGCCGAAGTGGCGCGCAATGGCCGGAATGTTACGATCGGTCGGATCTGCGGCGATAAGGAGCAGCTTATCGGTCTGTTTTTCATCAAACCGGAGCGGCAGCACATTGGTCTTGATCATCAGCTCACGTAAATTATCGGGCATATCCTCGACAAACTTGCGGATAAATTTCACACGGCTTTCATCGACATTCTCTTCAT
>SKXH01000102.1 GCA_007128495.1 Bacteroidota bacterium | reverse complement strand
CTTTGCTTCGTTCCAGAACCTGATCATACCTTGTATCGCCCGCCTCTTCAATAAGCGGTTCACTCAGTCCAAATCGTTTGAACTGCCGTACATCGTAATCGGTGATGGTTAATATTACGGTAAAGAGGTTAAACAAATGCCGGTGAAAGGAACGCAAAACCGGAATTAACCGTATGGATTTTTCACGCATCGTCGCGCTTGATAGAATACGCGGAATTCCCGAATCAGCAAGTGCCCATATGTGATTCGGCCAGATATCATATCTTATGAATATTGCTGCATCGGGCTTAACGATGTCGATAAATTTCCGTGCCAGCCGGCGGCTGTCGACCGGTATATACGATATTATATCTGCAAATTTATAGTTTTTAGAATGACGGTAACCCGATGGTGAAAAGAACGTTACAATAACTGTACCGTCGGGATAGTTTGTTTTGACCGTCTGAATGATCGGCTTTGCCTGTTCAAATTCACCGAGTGATGATACGTGAAACCACACGCGCGGTGCTTTCGATCCTGTTTGTGCCAGCGAAGTTTCAAGTGTATCGAATAGTTGCATCCGGTCGCGAAAACCGTCGCGTAGCTTCCGATTAAATATCGACGCGCCGCGGGCGATAACGATCAACAGCGGAAACACGACGATATTGTATGCGTAGAACCAGAAATTTTTCATAGATTATCAAGTGTTACAACAACTTTGCCGACGCTTTCGCGTTTTTGCAGATGGGCGTGCGCGTCGATGATTTTATCAAACGGAAAGACTTTACCGACTATGGGTTTGACCACTCCGTTTGAATAGAGATCGCGTAGTTCGTTTGTCGCTCTGCGGAGATAATCCGCTTTTCCGGTTAATGTGGAAAGGTTAAATCCCGCTATAGTTTTGTTGGATGAAATAAGAGACGTCAGCAAAATTGGAGGCATTGTGAGCAATGCTTTGCTTGCACGTAAATAGCTGAAGGAACTTTTTGTCATAGCATCGGCAATTCCGTAAATGATGTATCGCCCCATCGGGGCAAGCAGTTTCCAGCCCGGTCTGAATACCCGTCCGCCGACCGCATCCATTATAACATCGACTCCGTATCCGTCGGTAATTTGCTTGATAGCTGAAGCGAAGTTTTCGGTCGAATAGTTTATGCAATGGTCAAGTCCCTGAGCTTTGGCGATGTGCCGCTTGAATTCCGAGCCGACCGTACCGAATACTTCGGCGTTGTAGTGTTTTGCAAGCTGGATAACAGCCAATCCCACACCGCCGGCCGCAGCATGAACAAGTACCTTTTCATTCGGCTGGAGCTTGCCCAGTGTAAACAGGCCATGATATGCCGTGAGATAAATGACGAGAAACGATGCAGCTTCTTCAAAGCTCATTGACTCGGGGATGGGCCCGGCCATTTTCTGATTCACGACGACGTATTCTGCGTGACTTCCCGTGCGGCTATATCCCATAACACGATCGCCCGGCTTCAGGTCGGTTACCTCTGCGCCGCATCTGGATACTACACCTGAAAATTCCATGCCGGGAATAAACGGCGGCTTGGGCGTATTGGGATAAATACCCGTTCGCATCAGAACATCGGCGAAGTTTAAACCGATTGCCCGTACTTGTATCTGTATCTGGTCAGGTCCCGGTTCGGGTGTTTCGGTTTCTCGTATTTTAAAAACATCGGGACCGCCGTATCTGGTAACAAAAGCAGCTTTCATGATATCCGTTGGTTTCGGAAGGAATATTCTTGGTATTGATTTTAAATAAGTAACGATACCAATATCAATAAATCTAAAACAATATGCAACATGCTTGATATTGAAGCGTAAATTTATCAATATATAGAGTTAAAGCAATGACAATGATAAATCCAAGGTCTAATGCAGTTTCAATTAAATCAGATTTCATTTCTTTTCCCATCGCACGCAGACTTCGACTCCGCTCAGTCTGACATGGCGCGCGCAGGATGTCATCCTGAGCGGAGTCGAAGGATATGTGGGAGGATAGCAAATGAAAACATACTTACTTGAAACGGCACTAAACATCACAATAAAATTATACAATTATGAACTTTCTTGTTATCGGTCATCTTTGTTATGATGAAATACATGTCGATGGTCGGGACCCCGTTACCGGCTTCGGCGGAATTTATTATGCCGTGGCATCGTTGGCGGCGTTTGCCGGAGAAGAACATAAAATTATTCCGGTCTTCGGTGTCGGAAAGGATCGTGAAGAAGAACTCCATTCGTGCTTAGCTGCATTTC
This sequence comes from Bacteroidota bacterium, assembly GCA_007128495.1. Taxonomy (GTDB): domain Bacteria; phylum Bacteroidota; class Ignavibacteria; order T3Sed10-11; family T3Sed10-11; genus T3Sed10-11. The sequence goes on along the minus strand of SKXH01000102.1, from coordinate 8,377 downwards.
CGAATATACAAACCGACGGTATATTTACTCTGGATAATCCGACCAATACCGTAAAATTAATTTACGGCAATACCGAAGAACGAATTGAGTGCAGCGAGCACATAGCACCGCCGATCCCCATGCGCGCGGTTGAACCGTTTGTAAAACGTTCGGATGCCGTGCTCGTCAATATGGTTTCTGGTTTCGATATAACCTTTGATGTGTTGTATATGATTAACGAGCAGAAACGGTCGCGAAATGTACCGGTGTATTTCGATTTTCACAGTATGACACTTGGCATCGATGAAAATAATAAACGCTTCAAGCGGCCGATGGTTGATTGGCGTCGATGGGCTTTTCAGACAAATATAGTTCAAATGAACGAACTTGAGGCGGGCACACTTACTGTTGAGCGGCTCTCCGAAATACAGCTTGCAAAAATTATGATGTCGCTCGGACCGACGGCAATGATTATTACACGCGGTAAACAGGGAGTACATCTCTATTATGCCGATAAGAAGAAAATATTGGAAAAAGAAATTTCCGGTATACCATTGCCGGGTAAAGAGAACAAAATGCCCGGTGTACCGGATATCGATCCGACCGGATGCGGCGATGTCTATGGCGCTGCGTGTATTTTTCATTATGCCAGATCAGGCGATATTGTTGCTTCGGCACAATTCGCGAATCGAGTCGCAGCCCGCAAAGCGATGCTGCAGGGATCCGATGATTTGCAACAGTTATCGGATGCAACTATAAACGAGGACGAATGAAACTGATATTGATCACAGGCGGGAACGGACTTCTCGGACAGGCGTTAACACGATTATTAGTGCGGGAAACAAAGAATTCGATACTTATTACCGGATTAGAAGACCGATCTGTTTTCAATAATCCCGGTATACGATATCGACAGCTCGATATTACAGATAGAAAGCAGGTGTGGGAAAATATTCAGGAGTATAAACCGGATGTGATCGTGAATACCGCGGCATATACGCGGGTCGACGACTGCGAGGACCAAAGGGAAAAGGCACAGTTATATAATGTGAAGTCTGTCGAGTACCTTGCAGAAGCTGCACGTATTACAGACGCGAGTATCGTGCATATGTCGACCGACTATGTGTTCGATGGAGAAAAAGCACCGCTTGATGAATCCGCGCCCCCCAATCCGTTGAATTATTACGGGCGAACAAAATTAGCCAGCGAGAATGTATTGCGCGGCGCCGGTATACGACATACCATCGTCCGGACAATGATCCTCTACGGCAGTGGTATCGATGTGAAACCGAATTTTGCTCTCTGGGTATTGCAAAATTTATCATCGGGGAATAAAATTAATGTCGTGGTCGATCAGTACGGGCAGCCGACGTTTGTAGACGATCTCGGGTACGGGCTGATCAAGATCATCGAACTGGAGCGCACCGGCCTTTATCATATCAGCGGTTCCGAGGTTACGAGCAGATATGATTTTGCCGTGGCTGTTGCCGATACGTTTAAGTTAAATAAAAATTTAATTCAGCCGATTTCCAGCGATGAATTCCATCAGGCCGCTCCACGCCCGCGCTACGCCGAATTTATGACGCAAAAAGCGCAGATGGAATTGAGTATCCGAATGTCGAGTGTCCGTGAAGGATTGAGTGTGCTCCGTAAACAGCTTGAATCTCGAAACTATGAAGACTTGTAATACTAACCGATACATTAACAATTGGAAAGAAAAATGTTAGATCTAAAAACCATACGCGAACAAACCGAAGCCGTGCGTGAGGGTATAGCGAAAAAACACGAGAAAGACAGACTCGACGATGTTTTAAAGCTCGATGCCAGAAGAAGAGAATTAATACGTGAAGTCGAAGCGCTGAAAAGTAAGCGCAATTCCGTAAGCGCCGAAGTAGGCAAATTGAAAAAGGAAGGGAAAAATGCCGACGAGCTCATTGCGGAAATGAAAGGTGTTTCCGATAAAATAAAGGCACTTGACGATGAGCTTCGAACGGTTAAGGAAAAAATCGATAATGTGATGCTCTGGATCCCGAACGTTCCGCACGAAAGTGTGCCGGTCGGGCCGGATGAAAGCGATAACGTTATGGTGCGGGATTGGAAACCCGACGATACAGTACTGGGATTTACACCGCACGATACGCTTGATTTTAAACCGCTCGATCACGTGCAGCTCGGTAAGAAACTCAACATTCTCGACTTCGAACGGGGTGCAAAGATCAGCGGCAGCGGATTTCCGTTATTTATCGGAAAAGGTGCCACACTCGAACGGGCGCTCATTAATTATATGATCACCATTCACACATCCAGGCATGGTTATACCGAAGTGTTTCCGCCGTTTCTTGTCAACCGGGAATCTATGACGGGAACCGGGCAGCTTCCGAAATTATCGGAGGATATGTACCGCTGTGAACTCGACGATGTGTTCCCGATCCCGACAGCTGAAGTCCCTATTACAAACATGCATCGTGATGAGATGTTGTCCGTTGATGAGCTTCCCCTCGCGTATGTGGGATATTCGGCGTGCTTTCGCCGCGAGGCGGGATCATACGGGAAGGAAACCAAGGGTTTTCTTCGTGTTCATCAGTTCAATAAAGTTGAAATGGTGCGGTTTACAAAAGCAGAGGAATCGTACGATCAACTCGACCAACTTGTCGGACATGCAGAGGTAATCTTGAAAGAATTAAAGATACCGTACCGTGTGCAGCTCCTTGCCAGCGGCGATCTCAGCTTTGCCGCCTCCAAATGTTATGATATTGAAGTGTGGGCGCCGGCAGAACAGAAATGGCTTGAGGCATCGAGCTGCAGTAACTTTGAGGATTTTCAGGCGCGAAGAATGAATATCCGCTATAAACCCGATCCGAAATCGAAACCATTATTCGTTCATACATTGAACGGCTCAGGTCTTGCAACTTCACGGCTTATGGTAGCGTTATTAGAGAATTACCAGACACCTGAAGGAAAAATAATTGTTCCGAAAGTTTTACAACCCTATACCGGTTTTGAGATAATTGGATAGTCTATACAGATTAAAACCATATTTTCGACGACATCGCTGGCTGCTCATTGCAGGTTTCGGGGCAATCCTGTTTTCGAACGTATTCGAAGTGCTTGTGCCGTTGATCATCCGCGAGGCGGTTGACGGATTGCAGGAAGAGGCCACCATGCGGCAGTTCTTCGAGTACGGAGCGATGGTCGTTATCGCTACCGCGCTGAGCGGTTTGTTTTCATTTGCCACCCGGCAGACGATCATCGTCGCATCACGTAAAATAGAATACGAGCTCCGTAACGATTTCTACACACATCTTCAGCGGCTCTCCATTCCGTTCTATCATAACTCGACAACCGGCGATTTGATGGCGCACACTACCAATGATATCAATCAGGTGCGGAATTTCCTCGGGCCCGGGATTATGTATTCAACAAGTACGCTGGTAGGATTTGTAATTATACTCGGCATTATGTTATCGATAAATAGCACCTTAACGCTCCTCGCTCTTTTGCCTTTGCCGTTGATTTCGATAGTTGTGTTTTTCATCGGCAGGATCGTTCACCGGAAAACGATCCGCATACAGGAGCAATTCTCGAATATAACGGCGCGTGCACAAGAGAACCTGTCGGGTATCCGTGTGATCAAAGCATTTACCCGTGAGGACTATGAGGTCGATCAGTTCAAAGAGCTGAGCGAAGAATATTACCGGCGGAATATGGGGCTCGTCCGCGTGCAATCGCTTACAAGACCGCTGTTATATTTGCTTGTCGGTATTTCGATCATTGTCGTATTGTGGTACGGGGGATTCAGCGTCATTGAAGGACGAATGACCATGGGCGATGTCACCGCGATGATGATCTATCTCGGCATGCTCATCTGGCCGATGATCGCTTTCGGCTGGGTGTTTAACATCATTCAACGTGCAGCCGCATCGATGGGGCGTCTGAATCGAATATTCGATATTGAACCTGAGATCAAAGACGGTCCGGATACGGATTATTCGATTACTGAATTACAGGGTCACATATCATTTAAAAACGTGACGTTTTCCTATGACAATGAAAACGAGCCGGTTTTAAAAAATATCGATCTCGATATTCCGGCAGGTAAATCCGTGGGCGTGATCGGTTTTACCGGCTCGGGTAAGACGACCCTGGTTTCTTTAATACCCCGGTTGTATGATGTCGAACATGGAAAGCTCCTGATCGACGGTCATCCGATCGAAAAGATACCGCTGAATACACTGCGGTCGCATATCGGGTATGTACCGCAGGAAACATTTCTCTTTTCCGAGTCGATCCGCGAAAATATCGCTTTCGGAAACGGCGGAACCGAGAAACAATTGGTCGAACGGGTTGCAGATATTGCGCATTTGTCGGGGGATGTGGAGGATTTCCCGAAAAAATTCGAAACGATAATCGGTGAGCGGGGGATCACGCTTTCCGGCGGTCAGAAACAAAGAGCGAGTCTTGCGCGCGCATTGGCGCGTGATCCGAGAATTCTTATTCTCGACGATGCTTTCTCATCGGTGGATACCTATACCGAGGAGGCAATACTTGCAAGACTCCGTGATGAAATGCGCGAGCGCACAACCCTGCTGATCAGCCATCGTATTTCAACGGTCAAGGAAGCCGACGAGATCGTTGTGCTCGATAACGGCTCGATCGTCGAACGCGGCACCCATGACGAACTTGTAGAGCGTGGTGGAATTTATGCAAACTTGCATAAAAAACAATTACTCGAAAAAGAACTCGATGAGATGTAAAATACTTGAATTTGTAACTCGCTTGTCCGCCGGAGCCGTTTTTAGGCGTCGGTGGATAAGCCGTAACCTGTAATTCCCATGGCAATGTACTCCGACGAAATAGTAGGAAAGGCATACGATGCGAATTTGATGCGGCGATTGTTGTCGTATTTAAAACCGTATCGTAAATACGTGATCGCGGCTATTGTGTTGAATATCATCTTTGCTGCCATGGGACCCGTGCGCCCGTATGTGACCAAAGTTGCCATCGATGACTATATTCTGGTCGGCGATCATACCGGTTTGATGACGCTGATCGGTATCTTATTCATTCTGCTCATCATGCAGGGTTTTCTTCAGTATGTTATGAACTATGCAACCCAATGGATCGGACAGAAGGCGATCTTCGATCTTCGGATGCAGGTGTTCGAATATTTACAACGCCTGTCGCTCCGCTTTTTCGATAAGAATCCGATCGGGAGACTGGTTACCCGGACCACAAACGACGTCGAATCGCTCAACGATATGTTCTCTGCAGGGGTAGTAACCATATTCAGCGATATCTTTGTAATTTTCTGGATACTTGTTTTTATGTTCTTTATGAGCTGGGAGCTATCGCTGGTGACGCTCACGGTGCTGCCGTTTTTGTTTTATGCGACGTGGGTTTTCAGACGGAAAGCCCGTGAAGCGTACCGCGAAGTGCGAAGACATCTTGCCCGGTTAAATGCATTCCTTCAGGAACATATCAGCGGTACGGTTATCCTGCAGATCTTTAACCGTGAGAAGAAAGCGCGCGATCAGTTCAAACGTATCAATTCGGAGTATCGCGATGCATATATGCGTTCGATATTTTATCATGCGGTATTTTATCCCGTTGTAGAACTTATCAGCGCCGTTGCAATAGGATTGATCATATGGTACGGTGGGGGAAGCGTTGTGCAGGGAACATTGACCATCGGTATTCTGGTATCTTTCATTCAGTATACCGAAATGTTCTTCCGGCCGATACGCGACCTTGCCGAGAAATATAATATTATGCAAACGGCAATGGCATCCTCGGAACGAGTATTCAAATTGCTCGATGATAAATCGCTCATTCCCGATCCGGAGAAGCCGGTTGAGTTGGATACGGTCAGGGGAGAGATAGAATACAAAAACGTATGGTTTGCCTATAACGATGACGAATATGTACTGCGCGATGTATCCTTTCATGTAAAACCGGGTGAATCCGTCGCGCTTGTCGGTGCGACCGGCGCAGGCAAGACCTCCATTATCAATCTGATGACGCGGTTCTATGATATTCAGGAGGGCGAAATACTGGTCGACGGCATTGATATACGAACAGTAAGAAAGGCGGAGCTCAGAAAACACATTGCGACCGTGTTGCAGGATGTATTTGTGTTCTCGGGCGATATCAAGAACAATATCACACTCGGTGATGAAAGTATAACAATGGACCGTGTACGCGAAGTATGCGCTGCAGTCGGTGCGGATAAGTTTATCGAACGGTTGCCGCAGGGCTACCACGAACAGGTTAAGGAACGTGGTGCAACACTTTCAGTGGGACAAAAACAATTGTTATCGTTTGCACGGGCGCTTGCCGTCGATCCGAAGATCCTGATACTCGACGAAGCAACCAGCAGTGTGGATACCGAAACGGAAATTCTTATACAGCAGGCCATTCAGAGAATGCTCAGGGGAAGAACATCGATCGTAATCGCTCACCGGCTCTCAACGATTCAGCGAGCCGACAAGATCATCGTGATGCACAAAGGAAAGATACGCGAGATCGGCAAGCATCACGAACTGCTCGCACAACAGGGGATCTATTACCGGTTGTATCAGTTGCAGTATAAAGAACAGATCGGGGTGGAGCGTGGTCAGAGTACCGGTGAGATTGTTAATAATATACCGGAAAGCAGATAATTCGATAAACGTTTTTTTAAAGATCCCCCCGATATGATATTGTGTGGTGAGATAGTCGGCGTGGTTAATCCATATGTTCGGCATAAAAAGAGTTTCGATGCGCGTACGCATTTCATCCACAATTTCATATAAAAATGATGATGGGAGATTTATCTCGAACTTACGAGGAGACCGTATGTTGATCCGCCGTTCGATCAGGATGTGTTATCGAGACATTAAAAGAAGTCCATCTCACACTGCGCTGAAAATTCGACAGTCGATATGAGATGGACTCCAGCTTTTTTCACCAGGTTTTATTTCCTTGCTACTGAACGCTGATTACTTACACCTGTTCCTTATGGTGTATAATACATTGGTGCATCCGGTCCGAGCGGGAAGCCGGCCAGCATCCAGATGATAAGCACCGGAATACGTACAAGCGCGATGAAAATTGCAAACGGCAGCATAAGTGCGATGATCGTTCCGATTCCCGTATCCTTGACATACTTCTGTGCAAATGTAATGATCAACGGGAAGTAGGGTAACAGCGGTGTAAGAATATTCGTATATGAGTCACCGATACGATAAGCCGCCTGCGTTAACTCGGGTGAATATCCCATCAACATGAGCATCGGAACAAAGATCGGTGCCATAATAGCCCATTTTGCCGAGGCGCTTCCAATGATCAGATTTATAAATGATGCGACAAGCACGAAAGCAACGATCAGTGGTATTCCCGTCAAACCGATTGCTTGGAGCGCACCGGCACCTGATATTGCGGTAATAATACCGAGATTCGACCAGTTAAAGAATGCAACAAATTGTGCGGCAACGAATGCGAGCACAATATAACCACCCATACTTGCCATTGAATCGGCAGTCATCTTTGCAGCATCCTTATCACCTTTAATGGTTTTAGTAATAATTCCGTACACTATACCGGGAATAATGAAGATAAACATCATCAGTGGTACGATGCTGTCGAGTAAAGGACGAATGCTTCCGTCATCGCCGCGTAAAATTCCGTCTGACGGTATCGACATATAGGCGACAACACCAAGTGCTGCTAATACAGTTATGACAGCGGCTGTGAGTCCCTTTTTTTCTTCCGGTTTTAATGAATCGTCTTCCTTGGTAAGTCCTTCCACATCATGATACTTACCCAGCCGCGGTTCGACAATCCGCTCGGTCACGTACCAACCGGCAAGCGAGGTGACGGGAACAAGGGCAGCCATGATCCACCAGTTTGCCGTCGGGTCAACCGTATATGCTGGATCGAGTATTTGTGCCGCGGGTTCAGTAAAACCGGCAAGAAGCGGATCAAGCGCTGTTATGATAATATTAGCTCCAAAACCACCGGATACACCGGCAAAAGCAGCGGCAAGACCGGCGAGAGGATGTCGCCCCATACCCCAGAATATTGCTGCACCGAGCGGGACCAGCACAACGTAGCCGGCATCTGCTGCTATACTTGAGAGCTGACCGGCGGTAACAAGTGCGATCGTTATTAACCACGGCGGCATCCATGATACAAACGCTCTTAAGCCGACCGCAATCAACCCTGTTCGCTCTGCAACGCCGATACCGAGCATAACAACGAGCACCATGCCGAGTGGCGGGAAGTCGGTGAATGTTGTAGTCATATTTACGAATATGTGCCGGATCTGGTCGCTGCTGAGGAGGTTCACAGCGCGGATTTCTTCACCGGTGCCGGGGTGAGTTGCAGTAATGTTTAATACACCGGCGAGCCAGGAAACGAT
>SKXH01000029.1 GCA_007128495.1 Bacteroidota bacterium | reverse complement strand
TATATGTTCAAAAGGATGAATATCACTAAAAAGGGTTGCCTCTCCCCTGGTTATTGAATAATGATGAACTATCGCTCCGGTTCCGTATATATTAATCATGCCCATCCTGAAGAGATTAACAATAGTTTATTCCGATAGATATGCTGCCATTCTGTTCTTGTCCCGGCAACTCAACAGGATAACACAGCACTATTAGAAATAAGATTAAAAGATATACCAATGCGTTTTTCAGCATATGTACCTCCGGTTTGCAAGTTTGGTGGTGGTTCTTATATTAATAGATACCCGGAACGGGAAATTTACCCAATAAATATGAAACTAATTTTTAGAATATTTTAATGTTTGCTCCAGATCACACGGAATTCCCGGCTGATATTATTATATTGACAAAAAGTAAACGTTCCCTATGATTATCTTAGAAAACATTGTAAAGCGCTTCGGCTCATTTACCGCAGTCAACGATATATCGCTCCGGGTAGGAAAAGGCGAGTTTTTCGGATTTCTCGGGCCAAACGGTGCCGGAAAGACGACCACGATCAAGATGATGACCGGGTTATTCACCCCGACCTCGGGCGTCATAAAAATCGGCGGGTTTAATGTTGTAAAGAAACCGAACCGCGCGAAATCCATAATCGGTTATATTCCCGATCATCCGTTCCTGTACGATAAGCTCACCGGCAGGGAATTCATGGGATTCGTCGGCGGGTTGTTCAATGTGAACGGTAAATCGATCAAAAGACGCGCTCAGGAAATTATCGACCATTTTGAAATAGGCGATTGGGTTGACCGGCTGACCGAGGAATACTCCCTCGGTATGCGGCAGCGGGTCAGCATCGCCGCGGCATTGCTGCACGACCCCCAAGTCATTATTATTGATGAACCGTTAGTCGGGCTCGATCCGGGAAGTGCAAAGATCGTAAAGGATACGCTTAAATCGTTAACACACCGCGGAGTTACGGTCTTTATGTCAACACACAGCTTGCATGTTGTGGAGGAACTCTGCGACCGCATCAGCATTATCAAAGGCGGAAAGATAATTTTCAATGGTGCCCTCGATAAACTCGATACCTTCCGCGAACGCACCGACGGCAAATTCGAATCCGTATTCATCGAGCTAACGAAATAATTGTTATCTGATCAAAATAATGCGTCAGTTATTACACATCATAAAATACAGACTCAAAAGCGGAATCAAATTAAAGCTGGAACCGCAGTTTAATACCGTGATGAAAAATCTTGCATCGGTGGTGATATTCGGCGGGTTTGCGATCGGCGCGTATTTCTTTGCATATAACGTGACTTCATATCTCATCGAAGAAGCACGGATCGGTCAATTCCTGTTACATAGATTCCTTTCGATGTTTCTTTTTGTTTTCTTTATAACCATTTGCCTCGGAAACATTCTCGTTTCTTATTCCACACTGTTTAAATCTTCCGATGTTAAATTTCTGTTTACACAACCGGTATCGTTTTTTAAGATTTTTCTGATAAAATTTTTTGATAATTTCTTATATAGCTCAACGACGTTCTTCCTGATGGGATTTGCCGTTATCGCGGGATACGGTTCCTATATCGGACATCCGTGGTACTTCTATCCGTTGATGATGTTCGGGATATTCATCCCGTTTATGATCCTCGCTGCCTGTATTGGCGTCGTAACACTTTTACTTGTCATACGGCTCACTGAATATGTAAACATTAAACACCTCGCTGCATTGTTTGTGATAGGGTATATCGGCATTGTGTATATTTTTTTTCAGAGTGTATCGCCTATCAGTCTTGTCTATAACGTACTTGATCAGTATCCCGCAATCGACGGATATTTTACAGGATTCGATCCGTGGTTTTTACAATATTTACCGAGTCACTGGGTGGCTGAATTATTATACTGGTCGGTGCAGGGAAATTCGCAGTATGTTCTGCTGAACGCCGGTCTGCTATTGCTCAGTGTGGGCGGTGTATTTTGCGGGTCGATGTTTATCGGGCGGAAGATGTACTATCCATCATGGCTGCTTACGATCAATTCAGTCGAATCCAAACCCGCGTCGAAAAAGCGGTTAACATCCGGGCTGATTGACCTGATGTCTTCTTCTGTACTTCCGCGTTCGGCAAGTGTGCTGCTCAAGCGCGATCTGATTCGGTTTTTACGTGACCCGGGGCAGTGGGTGCACTTTGCGCTTATGCTGCTGCTGGTCTCGATTTTTCTTATCAGCGTCGGCAGTCTCAGCGTTGAATTCAAAGATCCGTTCCTTATGACGATTGTGTATCTGGTGATTTTTCTGTTCAACGCATTCCTCGTTGCCGCGATTGCTCTGCGTTTTGTGTATCCGATGATAAGCATGGAGGGGGAGGCATTGTGGGCGGTCCGGTCTGCACCGTTTCGCATACAGCGGATCTATTTTATGAAAGGTTTTGTAGCGGTTATCATTCTTCTGGTGATTGCGCAATTGCTCAGCTACGTGACTATATCCTCGATGTTCGGGATATCGTCATTGGTATTATTCAGTATGGTAGCTCAGTTGTTGACGGTAGTAACTATAGTGGGAATAAACCTGGGGATGGGAAGTTATTTTGCACAATATAATCAAAAAAATCCCATACGTATTGCCTCATCTCAGGGAGCGTCTTTGACGTTCTTGATAGTACTGCTGTATCTGATTATAATTGTTTCACTTTATATCCCCTTTATTGCACGTTTTTTCGAACAATGGTTGTTGTTCCCGCGCAATAATCTGCAATGGATGTTTCCGCCGTTATTAATCAGCGGCATACTTACGGGTATACTTGCCGGTGCTGCCACGCTGCTTGGTATGCGCGCGGTATTCCGTGAAGTGTAATATCCCTCTTATTCTTCAAACACTTTGAAAATATTATGTGGGAAACGTTCTGATTTACCACCCGATTTTTTCTTGAGTTTTTTAATTACCTCCAGCGCCTCTTCGCCCGCGTTGATACCTTGTTCTATCATATCTTTGTACCGTGAAAACTTTACCCACGAATATTCCTGAACGGCCGGTTGAATTACAACATCCGCCTGGTCGACCAGTAATCTGTTTAAATTCATCTGTGTTATCTCGCCTGCGCGGAACAACATACCTAATCCCCGCCCGGGCATTTTCTGGTGTGTGATGGTTTTCCATACATCGACTGCAACAATCGGATGGCTGCTTATCTTCAAGGCCGGAACCACGGGAGTGATACACGCAGCGCCGCCGTCGATAAGTAATCTGCCGTTAAACTCCACAGGTTTGGAAATTGCCGGAATGGTAGAACTTGCCGCAACTGCAGTGGTCAACGACCCGGACTTGATTACCACGACGTCGCCGTTTCTGAGATCGGTGGTAACACTGCGGAATGGTATACGGCAGTCGCTGATATCCATCTCTTCAATGAGATACGACAACGCTTCACGCATTGTATGTTCGGGGAGAGCGCTTTCATGCGTTATGGTGCGGGAAAGTATATAATTGCGTTTGGCTTTATTCAACCACTGCTCAAAAAAATTGTGGCGATCGACGTAATCCTCGAGAACAAAGAAATCGAGTCCGATCTTCTCGAAAAAATCACTATTAAATAAACCCTCGATTCTTTGTTCGGCTTTTTTCGTATCGAGAGTTTGTGCAAACATAGCACCGATTATGGCGCCCATGCTTGTTCCGATGATCAGAGAAGGGGTGATCTTTTCCCGTTCGAGAACGCGCAGCACGCCAAGATGAGCGATCCCTCTGGCGCCGCCCCCTCCTAAAACCAATGTAAATGGTCTGTTTTTCATTGTATTGAAGGATACTCGTTGATTAGTGATTTACCTCACACCGTAATATACCAAAAATTGATAAAATTGGTAAATTGATTTTTGAGAGTAAATTATCTATCTTTTCATAACTTAATTAGTTTAATACATTTCGGGAGTATCTATGTGTGGAATAGTCGGATATATTGGAAAACAGAAAGCGTTACCGATCATCATTGAAGGATTAAAACGGCTGGAATACAGGGGATACGATTCTGCCGGTGTTGCGACAGTCGGGAACGGTGAAATCCTTGTTACACGTATAAGCGGCAAAGTATCGGAACTTGAAAAATCCCTCCCCCAGGATCTCGATAACGGATCTCTTGCACTCGGTCATACACGATGGGCTACACACGGTGAACCCACAGAGCGTAACGCTCACCCGCACATAGATTGTGAAAATAAAATAGCGCTTGTTCATAACGGCATAATAGAAAACTACCAGGCGATACGGACCAAGCTTGAGCAAGTCGGGCATAAATTTACATCAGATACCGATACCGAGATACTTGCACATCTAATCGAAGAAATGTACAAGTATACCGATGGCGACTTTACCAATGCAGTTCGTCTGGCATTGAAAGAGGTTGACGGTGCGTACGGTATTGCCGTCATCAGCGCACACGCGCCCGACCGGATCATCGTCGCGCGAAAGGGGAGTCCGCTTGTCATAGGAATAGGCGACGGTGAACACTATATTGCAAGTGATGCGGCGGCTTTGGTGCGGCATACCCGCAGCGTTGTGTATCTTGAAGACGGTGAGGTTGCAGTTCTCTCGCGCGATGATTTTACCACCACAACAATCGATAATATTGAAGTGGAAAAAACAGTCCACAAACTGACGTTCGATATTGAACAAATTGAAAAAGCCGGTTTCCCGCATTTTATGCTCAAAGAAATCCACGAGCAGCCGACCACCATTGCCGATGCTCTTCGCGGCAGGATACTATTTGAAGAGGGGGATGTAAAGCTCGGCGGCTTACGCGACGTACTCGATGATTTGCGAAAGGCACAGCGTTTCATTATAACGGCGTGCGGAACTTCGTGGCATGCCGCCCTGGTGGGTGAATATATGATCGAGCAGTATGCGCGGGTGCCGGTTGAAGTTGAATATGCATCGGAATTCCGTTACCGCAATCCGATCGTAACAGAGAACGATATCGTCTGGGCAATCAGCCAGAGCGGCGAGACAGCCGATACGCTTGCGGCGGTCCGCGAGGCAAAGATGCGGGGTGCAAAGGTATTCGGCATTGTAAACGTCGTCGGCAGTTCAATTGCACGGGAAACCGACGGCGGCGTGTATATTCATGCCGGCCCTGAAATCGGTGTCGCATCGACGAAAGCTTTCACCTCGCAGCTAACGGTGTTGTCGCTGCTGACCGTTCTGATGGCCCGGCTGCGCGGTATGTCGATTACCGACGGCTATAAAATATTGAGCGAGCTGAAAAGTTTACCCAAAATGGTGCAGGGAATACTCGATCAAACAGCGTATATACAGGATATTGCGGAGCGGTTTTCATTTGCGCGGAATTTCCTCTATCTCGGCCGGGGATATAATTTCCCGGTTGCCCTTGAGGGTGCTTTAAAACTCAAAGAAATTTCGTATATTCATGCTGAGGGCTATCCCGCTGCGGAAATGAAACATGGCCCGATCGCCTTGATCGATGAGAACATGCCGGTCGTCGTTGTGGCGACCCATGATGCATCTTATGACAAGGTGATGAGTAACATTCAGGAAGTAAAAGCTCGACGAGGGAAAATTATTGCTATAGCGAATGATAACGATACGGAGATCGAACGGCACGCAAACTATGTGATCCGTATACCTGAGACACTCGATCTCTTTTCTCCGATTATATCAAGTATCCCTCTTCAACTTCTCGCGTATTACATAGCGGTATTTCGTGGTTGCAACGTCGACCAACCGAGAAATCTTGCCAAGAGCGTGACCGTCGAATAATACTTTCACAGTATTATCCCGGCACACACTCGGGCAATCAACCGAAATAACATCTGTATAAATTGTTTATACATACCAATAATAAACGGGTTCCGTCTTCGGTGCGGAACGCCGTTTTGTAACTACACTATATAGAAAATAAACGGAGGCATAATGTCAAAGCGTAAAGTAATTATCATGGGAGCGGCAGGCCGCGACTTCCATAATTTCAATGTGTTTTACCGGGATAATGATGCGTATGAAGTTGTTGCGTTTACCGCAACCCAAATACCGAATATCGAAGGCCGTAAATATCCAGCCGAGTTAGCCGGTTCATTATATCCAAAAGGTATACCGATCCATGCCGAAGAAGAACTTGTCGATCTGATTCGAAAGCATAAAGTGAACGACGTTGTGTTTTCTTATTCCGACGTTTCACATCAATATGTTATGGATAAAGGATCGATCGTATTGGCTGCCGGTGCAAATTTTAAAATGCTCGGTATGAACGAAACAATGCTCGAGTCGAAAGTGCCGGTGGTTGCGGTTGTCGCCGTCAGAACAGGTGCGGGTAAAAGCCAGACCTCACGGCGTGTTTGTGAGATGCTCCGCGAAAAAGGCAAGAAACTTGTTGTGGTCAGACATCCGATGCCGTACGGCGATCTTGTAAAACAAAAAGTACAACGATTTGAAACGGAAGAGGATTTCAAAAAACATGATTGCACTATCGAAGAAATCGAAGAGTACGAACATCATGTTAATGAAGGTACCATCGTGTACGCGGGCGTCGATTATGAGGCGATCCTCCGTCAGGCTGAACAGGAAGCCGATGTTATCATCTGGGACGGCGGAAACAACGATACGCCGTTCTTCAAACCGACCGTAACCATCACGGTCGCAGATCCGCACCGCCCGGGGCATGAGCTCAGCTATTATCCCGGTGAGGTTAATCTCCGGATTGCCGATGTAGTTATTATCAATAAGGTCGATTCCGCGTATCCTGAAAATGTAGATAAAGTGAGATCGAATATTGCACAAGCCAATCCGAAAGCGATGATTATCGAAGCTGCGTCGCCGATTGCGGTTGATGACCCGGAGGTCATCCGGGGTAAGCGTGTGCTTGTTGTCGAAGACGGCCCGACGCTGACCCACGGCGATATGACCTACGGAGCGGGAACCATCGCTGCACGGAAGTTCGGCGCAATGGAAATCGTCGATCCGCGGCCGTATACCGTCGGAACAATTAAAGAAACCTTTAAGAAATATCCGAATATTGGTATTCTTCTGCCTGCCATGGGATATGGCGATAAACAAAAGAAAGATCTTGAAGATACCATAAACAAAACGGACTGCGATGCAGTGATCGTCGGAACGCCGATCGATCTACGCAAAGTCATCGATATCAAAAAGCCGAATGTACGGGTACGATACGACTTAAGCGAGATCGGAAGACCGGATCTGACCGATGCATTGAAACCCGTTCTTAAATAATAATCTGTTTGTTGAACAATTTTAAAAAATGAAACTATGAAAGCACAAGATTTTATATCCGCTCAGGATATCACCACCGAAGAAATACAGGATCTGTATGAATTAGCTAAAGATATGAAAGCAAACCGGAATAAATATATCCGGGCCCGCGAGGGAATGTCTCTTGCAATGATATTTGAAAAACCATCGTTACGAACCCGCGTGACGTTCGACGTCGGTATTCAACAGCTCGGCGGGAACGGTATTTTCCTCGGCCCGAACGATATAAATCTCGGTAAACGTGAATCGGTGTTCGATGTTGCTAAAAACCTCGAACGCATGGTCGATATTATTATGATCCGTACGTTTGCCCATTCCATTTGTACCGATATGGCCGAGTTTGCAAGTATACCGATCATAAACGGACTGACCGATCATGAACACCCGTGTCAGGCGCTTGCAGACTTTTTTACAATGTGGGAAGTAAAGGGAGATCTGAAAGGTAAAAAACTGACCTATGTCGGCGACGGCAACAATGTCGCGCATTCACTCATGTTAACCGGCGCACGGCTTGGTGTTAATGTGAGCGTTGCAACACCGAAAGGATATGAACCGGATAAAGCGGTTGTTGAAAAAGCCAAAAAAGATGCGGAACGGTTCGGAGCGAAGATCGTAGCGACGAACGATGCCGAGGACGCTGTTGCTAACGCCGACGCAGTATATACCGATGTCTGGGCAAGTATGGGACAGGAATCGGAAGCGGAAGAGAGAAAGAAAATATTTTCTCCGTATCAGGTAAACAGCGATCTTATGGCAAAGGCAAACGCCGATGCTATATTTTTACATTGTTTGCCCGCACACCGCGGCGAAGAAGTCACCGACGAAGTGATCGATTCGGACCAATCGGTGGTATTCCAGGAAGCAGAGAACCGGCTTCACGTACAAAAGGCATTAATGCATGAGTTGTTACGATGAGTGAACGTAAAAAACTTGCACTGATTGCAATCGGCGGAAATTCAATTATTAAATCGGGACAGCGCGGTACGATAGAGGAACAATTCCAAAATATAGAGGAAACGTGCCGCTCGATCGTACAACTTGTGTTGCGGGGATACAGAGTTATTGTGACCCATGGAAACGGCCCGCAGGTCGGAGCGCAATTGCTGCGCTCCGAACTCGCGGCACATCAGGTGTATACTCATACGCTCGATGTTTGTGTGGCTGATACGCAGGGCTCTATGGGATATATGATACAGAATTCCCTGCAGCGTGCACTTGACGATAATGACCGTGATGATGAGGTCGGTAGTGTTGTTACACAGGTTGTTGTCGATGAGAACGATCCCGCATTCAAGAATCCAACGAAACCCGTCGGACCGTTTTATAATGAAGATGAAGCGAAGGAAAAGACAGAACAATTAAACTGGCAGATGGTCGAGGATGCCGCACGGGGTTACCGGCGCGTTGTTCCGTCGCCGATACCGCAGGAGATCGTTGAAGCCAGAATGATCCAAGCGGCTGTCGATGACGACATAATCGTGATTGCTGTGGGGGGAGGAGGTGTTCCCGTTGTGAGACGGGATGACCGGCTCTTCGGCATTGAGGCGGTTATCGATAAAGACCGGGCTTCTTCAATTCTCGCTCAATCATTGAAAGCCGACTTGTTTATTATCTCGACCGATGCGGAAAAAGTATGCCTGAATTTCAAAAAGCCCGATCAGAAAGAACTTGACCGCTTGACTATCGAAGAAGCAAACCGGTATATGAAGGACGGACACTTTCCGCCGGGAAATATGGGGCCGAAGATTGAAGCGGTTGTAAATTACATGGAGGCAGGCGGCAGCCACGCGATCATTACGACTCCCGAAAACCTCGGACGTGCGGTTGACGGCGGGACGGGAACACACTTTGTAAAGGAATAAAAACTTATGAACATACAACACGTACTTGAGTCGCAGCAATTTACACGACCGTTACTGAATGAATTATTCTCCGTCACCGATCAGATGGACCGTGTTCTTGCCCGCGGGGGTACACAGGATTATAACGATAAAATAATGGCGTCATTATTTTACGAACCGTCCACGCGCACACGTTTCTCGTTCGAAGCGGCAATGCACCGCCTCGGCGGAAGAGTGATATCCACAGAGAATGCCCGCGATTTTTCATCGGGAGCATCCGGCGAAAGTCTCGAAGATACCGTCAAAGTATTGAACAACTATACCGATGTGATCGTATTGCGCCATAACGAAGTCGGCGGGTCGAAGCGTGCCGCGAAGGTCTCACGCGTTCCGATCATTAATGCAGGCGACGGCAAAGGCGGACAGCATCCGACACAGGCGCTGCTCGACCTTTATACCATCTACAAAGAACGCGGCTCGGTTGAGGGATTAAAAGTAGCGTTTGTGGGCGATCTTGCAAACGGAAGAACGGTTCGCTCTTTATCATATCTGCTCGGAAAATTCGAACGGGTTAAATTGTATTTTGTGGCTCCGGATGTCATTCAAATGCGTAAGGATATTCTGGAATACCTCGAGGAGAATGAAGTTTGGTATGATACCGTTGATAAGCTGGGAAGCATTATTCCGGAAGTCGATGTAGTATATCAAACCCGCATCGACAAGGAACTCTTTGGTGACAAAGCCGATGAATATGAAAAATTCGCAAAAGAATATTATATTGACCCGGACGTGGTGCAAAGTATGTCGCCACAGGCGATCATAATGCATCCGCTGCCGCGGCTCAAGGAAATATCGCCTGAGGTTGATAACGACCCGAGGGCTGCATATTTCAGGCAGGCACGTAACGGCATTCTGGTTCGGATGGCATTGTTATCGATGTTGTTTGGATGATATATAAGTCTTATATTGGGAATTAAAATTATAATCCATGTCATCATTAATCAATAATCGAGGTTATTTTGAGCAATGATATAAAATTCAGAAAGAACGATTGGGCGCTTATTCTGGGGGCGTCGAGTGGATTCGGCGGAGCGACTGCGAAAGAGCTTGCCCGGTGCGGTATGAATATAATCGGTGTACATTTTGACCGTGCGGCAACTTTACCGCAGGTAGAAGCCATTAAGAAAGAAATTGAAGATGCCGATGCGCAGGCACTCTTTTTTAATGTTAATGCCTCAGATGAAACGAAGCGTAATGAGGTGCTGGATGAAGTGAAAAAGGTTTTCGATAAAGACAAAGACGCTAACCTTAAAGTCGTCATGCATTCGTTAGCATTCGGAACCTTACGCCCATTTATTTCTGAAAACCCTCAGGATATGATGACGCAGCGGCAAATGGATATGACAGTTGATGTGATGGCAACCTCGCTGGTTTACTGGGTGCAGGGTGCGTTTACCCGCGGATTAATGAAGAAAGGTGGTCGTATCTATGCGATGACAAGTTCCGGCGGGCATTCCGTCCTACCGTTTTATGG
>SKXH01000156.1 GCA_007128495.1 Bacteroidota bacterium | reverse complement strand
TACGAAAAAATCTACAACACAACCAACGGTAATCGTTTGGTTTGTATTGTGTGCGGACACATACTGGAATTTGGAACCGAACAACTAAAATTTGAGACGGAGACAATCTGTAAGAAGTTCAATTTCAGGGTTGAATCGATTTCCTCGAATATTATTGGTGTGTGCCTGAATTGCAGGTATTTTCATTCGAGATATAATTAGGATTAGTTGTTATGCATAATTGAGCTCTCAGGCACAAATCCAGAGAATTAAACCCTATCGCAATATCCCCCTTCGTGATCTTTCTTGAACCCCATTGGTCACCTTGATTTTCAACCTTGAATTAAGTATGTTTACTAAAACATGAACAACAAATTTTTCAATGCGTAACAGAAGTATGTTCGCTCATGATCCTCTGAATATAAAAACATACGCCATTCAGCAAACAGAGGAATCTCTACCCCCAGAACAGCAGAAACCGGAATCAGAGAGTGACCGTCTTGAACGGGCGCGCCGGTATTCCCGTATCCGGATAAAATTAACGATAGTTTCTACTATCCTGTTTTTTGCGGTAACTCTTTTGCTTGTTTCTCTCGGTGTCACACGGTGGATGGAAGACGTGAGCTATGGTGTGTCGTCGTCTCCTTATCTCGCGCTGTTGGTTTTTGCGGTTATATTCGGAATTGTGAACAGTGTTATCAACTTTCCGCTTAAAGTTTATTCTGGTTTCATCCTTGAGCATCGTTTCGGGCTGTCAAATCAATCATTTATTGCCTGGATGTGGGATGGGCTCAAGGGGATGCTTGTCGGTGCGGTGATCGGTATGCCGATCTTGCTGATATTTTATTATTTCCTGCGAACGTATGAAACGAACTGGTGGCTGCCGGTCGGTATTATCATGATTATATTCTCCGTTATTCTGGCACGACTTGCACCTACGATAATTTTTCCATTATTTTATAAGTTTAAGCCGTTGGATGACGGTGAATTGAAAGAGCGAATTCTAAAACGCTGCCGGGAAGCGGGAATGAACGTGAAGGGAATTTTTCAATTCGATATGAGCACCAAGACGAAAAAAGCGAATGCTGCTTTTGCCGGTATCGGTAAGGCAAAGCGTATCATTCTGGGTGATACATTATTGGATGAATTCAATCACGACGAGATTGATGTTGTGTTCTCTCACGAACTCGGTCATTACAAGCTCGGTCACATCAAGCGTATGATGGCGGTGAGCATTGTGAGTACTATGGCAGCTTTGTTTATTGCCGCACAACTGTATGCTCTGTCGATCGGCTGGTTCGGATTCGAGTCGGTAACTCAGCTCGCAGCATTGCCGTTATTGACGATCTGGATGGGATTATACGGTTTACTATCCGGCCCGATAGATAACTGGCTCTCACGGCGGCACGAATACAAGGCAGACCGGTTTGCACTTGAAATGACAGGAAATAAAGAAGCATTCAAATCCACAATGACCAAACTTGCGGAAATGAACTTGAGCGATCCCGAACCGCCCCGGTGGGTTGAAGTTTTATTTCACAGTCATCCGACGATCAAAAAACGGATCAAAGCAGCGGAGGAGATTTTATGAAGAGTGTAATCACTTTAATTCGATTTATCGGTGCGGTATTGGCGACGCTTGTATTCGGTATTCCGACGTTGCTATTGCGTCCGTTTGACCGGCGGGGAAAAATTTTCCACGCATTCGGACGTGGCTGGGCTCGTGTTATACTATGGATTTGTGGTATTCGTGTTCAGGTAAGAGGTCTTGATAAGATTGAACCCAATGGTAACTATATCTATGTTTCGAATCATGCAAGTTTATTCGATATACCCGCTGTCATGGCTGGAATTCCCGATCAGGTGCGAATTGTATATAAACAAGAATTACAGAAAATTCCGGTCTTCGGCTGGGTATTGAAGTACGGCCCTTACGTGACTATCAATCGGCAAAAAAGTTTCAGTGCTATGCGGAGTCTTGAACTTGCTGCCGAACGTATAAAACATGGTGCCTCGGTACTTTTATTCGCCGAAGGAACCCGGAGCGAGGACGGCCGGCTTCAGCCGTTTAAACGAGGAGCATTCTCGCTTGCGGCAAAAACGGATAAACCAATAATACCATTGACGATTAACGGCAGCTACGACCGCAGACCGAAAGGTAAATTTTTAATAAACCCGGGAATTATTGAATTGGTACTCGAAAAACCGATACCGACCGATGCAGGCGAAGGAAAAAAGTTTGAGGAATCGTTAATGAACCGCGTTTCCGAGGCGATACGCATGCACTTTAAAGAACCGGCAGCAGTGTAATGGATAATAGATGAATGAAATACAGGCGAACTATATCTCTGGAGAACCGATGAAAGTAACCATCAAAGACGTGGAGTACATCGCAAAACTTGCACGGCTTGAATATTCGGATGATGAAAAAGAGACCTTCACCGGACAGTTCAATACTATCCTCGAGTATATCGACAAGCTGAATGAAGTAAACACCGATAATATCGAGCCGTTATCGCACGTTATCGAGTTGTCGAATGTAGTTCGTGAAGATGAAGTGAAGCCGTCGTTGCCGGTCGATGAAGTTTTAAAAAATGCGCCGGCAAAAACCGGCACATTTTTTAAGGTACCGAAAGTAATAGGCGGCACATAATGGATACAGATCAATCCGTGATTGCCGTTATCCCCGCCCGGTATGCGGCACAGCGATTACCGGGAAAACCGCTTATCGATCTGAACGGCAAGACTATGATCCAGCGAGTATACGAACAGGTGATGAGGGCACGATTGGTCGGTACGGTTATTGTTGCGACGG
>SKXH01000113.1 GCA_007128495.1 Bacteroidota bacterium | reverse complement strand
CGCGGCACCGTTATAGCGACCGAATATAATGAAGAAAACATAAATCGTGCGCAAGATTATTTGCGGCGGGTCGATACACTGCGCTCAACTATCGCATTTCAAAATGCGAACGGCATCGATATTTTAGTAGAAACCAGGGATAAATTTGACATAATTTTCAACGATGCCAACAAAGAAGATTATCCGAAAATATTTAAGCTCGCTCATTCGCGCTTAAAAAAGAACGGCTTGCTGATCTCGGATAATGCGCTCTGGCATGGCCGCATAACCGATATTGAGCCAGATGAAAAAACTGCGGGAGTCATCGAATACAATAAATTAATTTTTGCCTCAAGCGAATTTTTCAGCAGCATCATTCCCATTCGTGACGGCATTTCGGTAAGTGTGAAAATTTGATCGTACCGGTATGTATGTAACGTTAACCATAGTTTTTTTAATTCTTCTGCTCTTATTTGTGTTCTACGGATGGGGATTGATAATGCGCCGTTCGGGACAGACGGATGATCAAGAAGGTGAAAAATGCTCGCTGTGCAGAGGGCAATTTCCGAAAGACACGTTAATCGAGCGTGAGGTGGGCGATTTTAAATTATTCTATTTTTGCATCGAATGTATTAAGGGACTCGCTAACGATGCGAAACAATTATCGGATCATTCTCACCAATGAAACTTGAAGAAATTTGCATCGCGATAGTACGGCTCCGTTAAGCTCTCAAGCTGTGCTAATTTATCATCAGAAAAATCCGAGAATTCCCTCGCTATTCGTACATTCTCCTCCAGCTCCTCTACTGTCGAAATTCCGACTATTGCCGTGCTCACCGGAAAGGAATACACATAACCCAATGCATCCGACATAGAGGTAATACCTTCATTTCTGAATATTCTGCCGATCGCAGTAACCTTCATGGCGATGATACCCATATCTTTTTCGACAGCGGTTTGCAGAAGTTCTTTCTGGAAAGGTTTGTAGTGAATATCACCTGCATTCAGCGACAACAACACCGCATCGAAATCGTATTCACGAATCCCGCGCAGTAAAACCCCGGGATCCCGGTGGCCGGTGATACCGATGCAACGCACCGCTCCTTCATCCCGCAAGCGCTCAATTGCTCGAACAGCGCCATTTTTACCAAGTGCACCGGTAACATCTTCGTCCACCCGGACATTATGAACTTGATACAGGTCGATAAAGTTGGTTTGAAGGCGGTTTAAACTTTGTTCGAATAAACGGAGTGTACCGTCATACGTACGGTCGTGTGTTTTGGTTGCGAGAAAAACTTCATCCCGTCTTTTCTTCATCACCGTGCCGATGTTCGTCTCACTTCCACCGCTGCCGTATGCCGGCGATGTGTCGATATAATTTACGCCGAGATCGATAGCACGATTGATAATCTCGGCGGCATCTTGTTGTCGCTCGCGCTGTTCAACGGTGGCCTCACCGCCGAGACTGAACAAACCGACTTTGAATCCTGTCTTTCCTAATCTTCGTTTGGGCATACCTTCTTTCAATACCTTCACCGTCATAGAGTGTGCGGTTGAAACGAGCCGGGCGTGAGAAAGTAACCCAACCCCCGCTGCAGTCGCAGCAGTTGCTTTAATAAACAAACGCCGGTCTTCTTCCATACGCAAATGTTTCCTCAATCACATTGAAATTACCACTGCATTTTATACCAGCTTGCATCTTCGTAATAATGCCCGGTAAGCGATGCAATCTGCTCCATTTTATGTGCATCGTATTTTTCGAAGTTTCTTGTAATTTGAATATTTTCCTCGAGCTGATCTATCGTCGTTATACCGACGATCGCAGTACTGATCGGGAATGAATACACATATCCCAGCGCCTGTTCCATGTTGGTAATTCCATCCTCACGGAAGATACGGCCGCGGGCCGGAATTTTCATTGCGATAATGCCGAGGTTTTTTTTAACCGCAGTCTCGAGAAGTTCATACTGGAACGGAGCGTGATGAATATCTGCTGCATTGAGCGCCATTAGCAGGCAATCGTAATCATACTGCTCAATTGCTTTTTTAAGAATCTTCGGATCACGGTGCCCGGAGAGACCGAGAAAACGAACAGCCCCTTCATCCCGCAATTTCTCGAATGCCTTCATCACACCGTCATCGGCAAACATTTTGTCAAGATCATCCTGCGTTCGAACATTGTGTACCTGATACAGATCGACGTGATCGGTCTGCAAGTTCTTTAAACTTTCTTCGAACATCTTCATAGTCCCGTCGTACGAACGGTCGTGTGATTTTGTAGCGAGGAAGACCTCATCACGGCGCTCTTTCATGACCTCGCCGATGTACTTCTCACTGATACCTCTTCCATACGCAGCGGCGGTATCGATGTAGTTTACGCCGAGATCGAGAGCACGATTTATGATCTCGAGAGATTCCTCCAATTTGTCCGGTGTTTCAATTGTTGATTGGCCGCCGAGACTGAACAATCCGACATTGAAACCTGTTTTACCGAGTTTGCGTTTCGGCATTGTGCCACGGGTAACATTTGCAAAAAGTTTCTCTGCGTTGGTCAAGGTAGCAGTCTGTGAGAGAACACCGATTCCGGCCGCTGTTGCGACACCGGTTTTAATAAAATATCTACGATCATATTTCTGATTCATGGGGAGTCTCCTTTCAGAGATTTTATGGAGTGGTCATATTTGAATAAATGTCCTTTTTAGCAGCAGGCTCATTTATATAAAATACAATTCTTTTATAAAATATCAAATATTCCTACTCTTTAACCATTCCCTTTGAGATAAATTCCTCGGCGGAGGGACATATATCGGCGAGAACACATGATGT
>SKXH01000021.1 GCA_007128495.1 Bacteroidota bacterium | reverse complement strand
TTATTTATTGCAGCAACATCATCATTTTTGACTGAACAAAATCGTTGACCCGGATGGTATATACATACACACCGCTTGGTAAATCACCTGCATCAAACGTAACCGAATACCAACCCGGCTGCTGGTGTTTGTCTACAATAGTTGTAATTTCTGATCCAACAATTGAATAGATTATGATTTTAACCCGGCCGGCATCAGCTATTTCATATTCGATTGTGGTAGATGGATTAAAAGGGTTCGGGTAATTTTGAGCCAACCTATAATCACCCGTTATCTCTTCCTCATCTATCAGATCGGATATGCTTGTAATATTACGCACTTCATCCAGTGCTGCGTACATGTCAATTCTTCCCCAGCCATAATAGTGGTCCCAATCAGCGTTTGCCTTTGCAGTTACCTGGACCTGCTCACGGGTGGTTTCTTTAAGTATATCGTATATTTCAGCTCTGGTTAACGTATTATTTACACTCAGCATAAGCGTTATCGTTCCCGCGACCATCGGTGCTGCCTGGGACGTACCGCACCAGAAAGATGTCGATTCAAAATTTTGATAATTTAAACTTACGATTCTCTCACCCGGTGCGGCAAAGTCAATATGATCTCCGTAGTTACTTCCCCCTCCCCAGCAAAACGGACTTGCACGCATATCGCGATTGTTAATTGCACCAACGGATATGACACCTTCATATCCGGCAGGATAAAATATATCATCATTATCTGTATTCATCACTGAGGCAACTACTATTACCTCATTGTCCAGGGCATAATTAACGGCATCTTTCAAAGATTCACTTATATCGGTTCCACCGACACTCATATTGATAACCCGGGCACCGTTATCTACCGCATATTTAATTCCGCTAATCCACCAACTATACCACCCCCAATTCTCATTATTTAAAATTTTCACGGGCATAATTTTCACGCTCCAATCGACACCTGCCATAAGCCCTCCGTTATTTCCGGTAGCGGCTGCAATACTTGCAACACTTGTTCCGTGCCCATGATCATCTTCAGGATCGTTATTATCATTAGCATAATCATATCCATCTACGAGCCGCCCGGAAAATTCCGGATGTTCTTTTGGAATACCGGAATCGAGCACTGCCATAACTATATCGGATGAACCGGTCGTTATTTCCCATCCATCAAGTATATTGATATCAGCTCCCGGGTAACCGGTATAACCGCCAATCTCCTGACCATCGTTTTTCAATCCCCATTGATCCGAAAAATATGAATCGTTAGGAAATGTATTTTGAGTTTTTCTGAGATATGAAGGTGACTCCTTCTCACACACCTTACCGCTGCCAAAGCCAACATAATCCGGTTCAGCATATTCAATGTCGGAATGATTATTTAAAACAGCTAATACATCGTCTATTGATAAGTTGTCCTGGTATTTAGCCAGAAAAATTCTTTCCAATCCTTGCGGAGTTGCTTTTAATTTTTGTTCCTGGTGTATCGGCCAAAGTTCAATAAGAGAGATTTCTCTCATAAAATTTTCAATTTTCCCCGATACACTTTGATTATCTACTTGAATCGACTTGATATCGACAGCTTGCAACACATTCCTCACATCTTTGTACAAAGATGATGTATCTTCAAACTTAAGTATAATTCGATCGGGATGGTGCAACGGTGAGCCGGCGGCAAGAGCTGAAAAGATATTTATCTGCCCTGTCACAGCAATGAGTGCTATAATGGAGTATATAATACATTTCATAGAACCCTCCCGTTTTATTTCTAAGTTCCATAAAAGCAAACAGACTCCGCTCAATATAAAAATATTTGTATAATATTCAATACCGAACGGAGCCGTAGTGTCTTTCGTAACTGAAAAGTATTATTTCTCTATTTAACAAGTGTCAGGCGTTTCATACTAATGTTTTCTCCTGCCTGAAGCCGGTATATATACACTCCGCTGGCAAGATGATTCGCATCGAATATGTGTGAATATTCACCCGCTTGCAGGTGCTCATCGACCAGTGTTGCCACTTTTCTCCCCAGCAGATCGTAAACGGTAAGCGTTACTCTCGAATGTTCGGGGATAAAAAATTGTATCGTCGTCGCCGGGTTGAACGGATTCGGATAGTTCTGCATCAATTCAAACCGAACCGGTGTATGAATATCGTCTACAACGTTTGTCGGATCAAATCCTTCATACAGATACCGTGCCGTATATACCCAGTCTTCACCGGTCCAATTTTCTAAGAGCTCCATCTGTAAGTTACCGTCATTATCATATTGATAACTTCTCCTGCTCCAATACATCCAGTTTTCACCATCCCAGAATGAGATTGTTGATTGTAGTTCCAAACCCTGGTCGGTATATTGATATTGAAATCTTACTGAATATTCCCAGATCTCATCCACATCATCCCAACTTTGCATTATCCATTCCAGCCGGTTTCCGGCGTCATCGTATGTATACAGACTTCTACTTTCATCGATCCATTCCTCTTCGAAATCATCGTAAAATTGAGATAGCTGAGATACATTGTTGCCGTCGTTATCATATTCATACGCAAGTCTGAATTCCGGCAACCATTCTTCGCCGTCCCAGTATTCTTCCAGCATTTCAATCTCACGACCGGCACCATCGTACTGCCAGGTCAAGCGGTAATCGGCTTCCCACTCATCAAACCACCAGGAATATTCAATAACTTGAGCAAATTGTCCATCATCGGTATAGGAAATTTCGAACAGGTCTGTCGGCACCCATTCACCATCTTCCCAATCTTCATACAATAGTTCCACCAACTGGCCTGCTTCATTAAATTAGAAAGTATCTCTCCAATAATTTACCCACTCATTGTTCTGCCAGAGCTGATATATCTCAATGGATGGATATTCACTTGTCCCTTCGTATTCTATGATATACCGGGATTCATTCTGCCAGACATCATCGACATATCTTTGATAAATCTCTTCGATAAGCCGCCCCGCCTGATCCAGTATAATAATTTCCCGTTCATCATTCAGCCAGGCACCATCTTCATATACCTGTCTGACATAACCAATCATTTCACTTTCTGAAACCTTTTGAAAACCCTCGAGGGAAATCAACCGATGATTATCCTGAAACCTCAGATTAACGATATTATCCGTAGTAATCTCGACGGTCCCGGATAATTGGGAAGGACGAGTAAACGGCCGCTCCCTTTCTTTTTCAGAGGCATGGGTAATTCCGCCTAAAAATAACAGCACTGCCAATCCCATACAAATCAACAGCATAGGACGACAGTATACAGGATTCCGATACCAGGATTCCATAACAACCTCCTTAGATGATAATGCGTAAATGTTATTTACCTCTTACAATACAAAATGGCTGTCTGAACCAGTATTTTCGATAGATCAACAACAGATTTGAGATCGACCCATTCGATTTTTTGGTGAATACCGCCGCCGAGCGGACCAAAAATCACAGTATCAGTACCATTCTTTCCGATAATTGCAGAATCTTCCCACCATGTATGCCCGATATAGGATGGTTTATTACCAAGCACATCGGCGGCACATTGCATCACGGTTTGAACTATCGGAGTATCACGGGATATTTCATACGGATCACGCCAGATGAGCGGCTTAACCTGTGCTGAAAAATCTTTATCCTCCGTAGCTCGTTCATCAATTATTGTCTGGAAATCCTTTAGTATCTCTTGCTGCGTTTCACCGGGCAGGGTTCTCCGCTCGACTTGAATGGAACACTTACCCGAGTAAATAAATAAACTCTCTCCGCCGCGGATAACCGGTACGTGCATCGACGCCTGACCGAATAATGGGTGTGATTTTTCATCGGGAAGCTTCCGGGAATGTTTTTCCAACTCGGTGAGCACCGCTCCCATTTTCATATTTGCATCGATTCCTTCCTGATGACGTCCGCCGTGGGCTACCTTTCCGTTTGTAGTGATCTCAAAAATACCGAACCCCCTGTGCCCGATACAGACATCGAGATCCGTCGGTTCCATCACGATCGCAGCATCGGTTTTATAGTTTTTCACCAAATCCTGTGTACCGATACTTTCGTATTCCTCGTCGGCAACGAAGGTTACCATCAGATCTCCATCCAATGCTATTGAGTTATCGCGTAGAGCTTTTGTCGCCGCAAGCATAGCGGCAATGCTTGCTTTCATATCGTATGCACCGCGCCCGTAGAGTTTTCCGTCTTTGATCGCTGCCGAAAAAGGGGCTTCCATTCCTTCGATACCGACGGTATCCGTGTGTGCATTCAGCATGAGCGATTTACCGTTTCCCGCTCCTTTTAAAATACCGATCACGTTCACACGTTTCGGTGCAAGCTGTACAACCTCAGAACGAATATTCAGTGACCGGAGTACGCCGTCAATATATGATCCGATCTCTTCTTCACCGGGTCCGTCAGAGGAGAGATCGGGATTGACGGAGTTTATCTGGACGAGATCCCGCAGTGTATGAATGAGAAAATTTTCATCTATCATTTGAAAAGCGCCTCATTCAAATCTTCGATGAGATCTTCCACATTCTCTATACCGACCGAATATCTCACGAGACCTTCGGGAATACCGAGCTGTTTTCGCTGTGCTTCGGTCATTTCTACGTGACTTGTTGTTTTCGGCGGACCGGCTAAGGTACTGACCGAGCCGAGACTTGCTGCCAGATGAACAAACTTTAATTTTGTTAAAAACTGTTTTACTTCATCGAAACCACCGTTAAGTGAAAAACTCAGAACACCCCCGAACCCCGACATTTGACTTGCAGCTATCGCATGTCCGGGATGAGATTCCAAACCCGGATAAAATACTTCTTTTACACTTTTGTGGTCTTGCAGGAATTTGGCGATATTCAATGCATTATCATTCTGGCGGAGAACTCTTAATTCAAGCGTTTTCATCCCCCGGATAATCATATAGGCAGATGCCGGATTCAAACTGGCGCCGTTAATTTCACGATAGTGAAAAACTTTTTTCACTAATTCCTCTTTCCCGCAAATAAGTCCTCCCATAACATCGGAATGACCGCTCAAAAATTTCGTCGCGCTGTGCACAACAAGATCGGCTCCTAAAAGTATCGGCGTTTGATTTATGGGTGTTGCAAAAGTATTATCTACAACCACAATAGCGCCTGCCTGCTTTGCAGCTTTTATCAGCCGTTTCAGATCGAGTATTTTCAGGGTAGGGTTGGTCGGTGTTTCGAGGTAAACAACCTTGCATCCTTTGCTGATTTCCGTCTCAATCTGCTCGTGATTCGTGGTTTCACAAAGCTGAACGTCAACATTAAAGCGGGGGAGGTGTTCCAGAAATATTTTACTGGTGCCGCCGTACGAATCATTGATCGATACGACACGGTCGCCGGGCGATAACAACGTGAACAACGTATTGCTTATTGCAGCCATACCGGTCGCAAACGATGTAGCCGCTTCCGCGTATTCCATAACTCGTATCTTTTCTTCCAAAACCTGTACGGTAGGATTCGTATTCCGGCTGTAGATATGCCCGTCCCGCTTTCCGACGGCGACATCGAACCATTCATCGAGATCGTCGTAGGCAAAGGTTACACTGTTCACAACCGGAGGTGTCGTCGCTCCGTGTTCGAATAAATTTGTTTCACCGCCCCAAACCGAGGCGGTACCGCGTTTATTTTTTGTTAAATCCATAAAATTCCGATCGAAGGCATCAATACATCTTGACTGTTTCTGTGATATTAGTGATTTTAAATATTAGTCAATTCAATTCAAATTAGCAACTAAACGGCAGCACTTTTTTTAGTATTGTAACTTTAACCGGTAATGTGCCGGCACATTCTCCATCTATATCAATATAAATGGTTTCCCCGGAGCGGGCTTCAATTGCGGCTGCCCGGGTTGAAAAAATCTTCGGGTGAGCCAGGTGTTTGCCTTTGCGTAAATGCGGCAAATTGCGGAGAGCTTCAAAAAGCGTGACGTCGCCGAATAAAACTATATCGAAAAAGCCGTCATCAATACGGGCGTGCGGAGCAGGATGTAACCCTCCACCGAAATACGCTCCGTTGGCAACGATAAAGTTATTTAATACTTTTTCTTGCCACACTCCATCGTCAAGTCGGTATGTAATATGTTTATTTTTATAGGAGGGTAATGTCAGGAAAATACTCCATAAAAATGACATTTTGCCGCCGAATAATTTTGTCGTCCGGTTAACGCGTTCAACGACCGCGCCGCCGATACCGAAATCTAATATATTGATAAAATAGCGTGTGGTCATATCTCCATTCAATGAACGATATTCCGCTTTGCCCACATCAATTTTCGAAAGCTTCGGTTCCTTTAATCGCTTTATTCGCTCCTCATCGGTAGCCGGCAGAGCGAGGTATCGTGCAAAATCGGCGCCCGTGCCGATCGGTAGTATTCCGAGTGCAACGTTCCCGTTGATCAACTTCCCATTCCGGAAAAAACCGTTTAACACTTCATTTATTGTACCGTCACCGCCGACGGAAATAATATTCGTATATCCTTCGTCAATACCCCGGCGTGCAAGCGAAGCCGCGTGGAATGCATATTCTGTGTTTGTATACTCAAACGAATCGCCGAAATGCTTCCGTACTACTGGCAGAAGTTTCCTCCAGCGCCGGCCGGTACGTCCGTTTGATGAGCGGGGGTTAACGATGAAAAGCGTTCTCACCGAGTGAAGACTCTCTATAGTATCTTGTAACGTTTATTTTATGATGATATCGTTCTATCTGCTTCTGTTTCTCTTCGACAGACCAGTTGAGTTTGGCGGCCATCCGATCGGCAATCGATTCAGATACACTTAATCCTTGATCGGAACTGAGCGAAAAAATATGCGTGCGCCGGATCAGAAAATCGTCAAGACCGACCGACATTTCATAATTAATGGAATGATCAAGTTCTCCCCATAAATATGGTAATGAAGGATGTATCCTGTCGAAGCCGCCTTCAGTTTCATTACAGGTCGAGAGAACTTCATGCACTGTGTTACCGTATGTTTCGATAAGATGTATAGCAGTTTCTTTATCGATCGCGTGGTCGTTCACCATCCGCCCGGTCCATTCAGCGGCGAATGAATCATACCGTTCGATATCACCGCCGAAGAGCGGAACCTGGTGGGTCCTGCATTTCGGATATGCAGCCCGTCTCTCAAAATTTCGATCGAGACGTTTCGTGAGTTTATCGACCAGGTCTTTCGCCATGAGACGATAGGTTGTCAACTTCCCGCCGATGATCGTAAAAATATTTTCAGGTGCTTCATAGATATCATACTCGCGCGAAACTTCGGATGCCTTCTTCTCCTTTTCGGATATCAACGGCCGCAATCCGGCAAAGGTGGAGATGATCTTATCATCGTTCAGATTCGCTTCGGGGAAATAATGGTTAAATGTTTCCAGAAGATAATCGACATCGTCGCGTTCGGTAAAAATGTTGTCTGGATTGCCGGTATAATCGGTATCGGTTGTTCCGAGTATAACAAATGATTTCCAGGGAATTGAAAGCAAAGGTCTGCCGTCGTGTATCGATGTAACCATAACGATACGATGCAGTGGTAAAGAATCGCGTGAAACGATAATATGCACTCCCTTTGTCAGGCGCAGTCTTGTATCACCGGAACCGAAAAGCTCCTGCCGTAAATCATCGCTCCACGGACCTGTCGCATTGACAATAATACGGGATCGAACCGTGAATGAATTTCCGATTAAACGATCATATACAAGCACACCCTCGGAGCTTCCGTTCTTTTTCAGCAATTCCCGTGCCTCTATGTAATTTGCAGCTACAAGTCCGTGCTCTGCTGCCGATTGTATGTTGGTTATCAATAATCGATAATCATCTGCCGTACAATCGTAATATTCACCGGCTGCCTGCAGATTCGTCTTACGTAGATCAGGTTGAAGCTGTAACAACTCATCCCGCGATAGCATTTTATGTGAGCCGATAGATCTCGTGATCGATAACAGATCGTATATGGTCAGACCCAATCGGATTTGCAGAGGGGTATAGGGTGAGTCACGATACACCGGGATAAGAGACGAATGAGGTATTACAAGATGGGGAGCAAGCTGCATTAACAATTTTCGTTCCCACAAAGATTGCCGTACCAGACCTATATGTCCCGATCTCAGATACCGGAATCCGCCATGCACAAGTTTTGATGATTTGCTGCTCGTCCCCGCGGCAAAATCCGTTTTTTCGATCAGTGCTGTTTTGAAGCCGCGCATTGCAGCATCTCGTGCTATACCGGCTCCGGTTATACCGCCGCCGATAATAAGTATATCGAAATGTTCCCGCTGTAAACGATCGATATTCTCTTCACGGGTATGATATGAGAAATGAAATGACATTACTTACTATGGCAATAATTTTTCGGGATTTAAAATATTATCCGGATCGATCTGCTGTTTCATTGCACGAAGAAGTGAAATGCTTTCACGTCCGATAGCCGGTTCAAGCCATTGTTTGTGATCCAGCCCTACACCGTGATGATGGCTGATCGCGCCGCCGAATTCGATTATAGCGGTTGAAGCAGCGCGTTTAATGACCTGCCATTGTTCCAATTCCTTTTCCTGATGCGGCGATGCAATGAGAATAAAATACAACGAACTGCCCGTCGAATACATATGGGAGAGATGTCCCATTACGATGCCTTTTATTCCCAGTTCATCGTATGCACCTCTGACTTTCTTCATGACCGCATAATATAATGGTTTAACAAGATCCCATTCCACAGCCGTTTCCAGCGTATCGACCATAATACCATGATCGAGCAGTGCGTCGCGACGATAAGGATTTTCAAAGCGCTGTTTATACCACCTGTTCCCTGCCGTACGTCCAAGATGCAATACTTTACTTTCCGATAAAACAGAACGCAATTTCTTTCGTTCGTGGGCGACATCGTTTTTTTTACCTTCGAATCCGAGAAGCAGAAACGACCGTTTACCGGGTATATATCCTTTCCGTTCGATCCAGCGGCGCCCGGCTTTTAATAACAAATTTTTTAAGCCCGGCCATTTTGTTGTGAGAAGTGAAAAAGCGAACTCGGTCTCATCTTCATCTGATAAGCGTATCGCAGCAGGAGTTATGCCGGATTGTATGATGCGCCTGCAGATATCGGAGCCCTCTTCAAACGACTGCACAAGATATGCGGTATAATATTTTTCTTCGGGAACCGGCCGTAATTTTATCCGTGCTCGGGTAATGATACCGTAGACACCTTCGGAACCGATCAACATTCGTTTCAATTCGGGGCCGTCGGCAGAAGCGGGGACATTGACCGTTTGGATTATCCCATCGGGAGTAACAACGCGGAGACTTTCGACCATTTCTTCGATCTTACCGTACAGTGTGGATTGTTGTCCTGCCGACCGGGCGGCGATCCATCCGCCGAGCGTGGAATATTCAAACGACTCGGGGAAATGCCCGAGGGTGAAACCCTTCCGGTTAAGCGCATCTTCCAGATCGGGACCGAATGTACCGGCTTCCACATCCGCAACAAGTGAGGTTGTGTTTATGTGCAAGACTTTATTCAGGAAACGGAGATTCAGTACAATAACCGCCCGGTTATTCACACTGCATACTGCTTCGACTCCGCCGACGACGCTTGTCCCACCGCCACGCGGAACAAGTGCGATACTGTTCTCTCCGGCCCAGCTCATTATACTTTGTATCTCCTCCTCACTTTTCGGGAATACAACGGCATCGGGAACGTTTTCAATCTGTTTTTTCCGGATACGCAATAGGTCACGGTAACTTTTTCCGTATGAGTTAATGATCCGTGAACGTTCGGATGTATGGACGCTTTCGCTTGATACAATAGAATTCAAAAATTCTATATCGTTATTTGTAAATCGGGTTTCGGGAATGATAATTGAAGTAATATCCGGCGGCGGGAGGTTGATATCTCCCGAAAAGTCGATATGTTTACGAAGATACTTAATAAACTCAGGATGGCGTGAAAGGTCATCCCCTTTTTTTGGATCACCCCAGCCCCACCATTTTTCATCTGTATGTGCTGCACGGTTCATGGCGAGGGATTTTGTTTATAACAGGTAATTAAGTATAGTATAATGATTATTGTATATAGATACAATAATTCAATTATTCGCCAATTAAAATTACTCCGAAAATATTCCTCGTGGCACAGATTAAAGCTTTTATTCTGCCATTTTAATTAAAATCCGTGAAATCCGTGGCTAATAAATTCGGCTCATGATTATCCAGGTAGATTCAAATCTCAAAATAGAGAAATTCCCGTCATGGCACTAAACGGGAAAACACACTGTTATATATAAAATAAATCAATCTCTGGCTCAAAACACCCAAATAATTTGTGTTTCATAAATAAACAATCATATGTAAAACTATAATGGGATAAGTCATTATGATATCACATTTAAAAATATTCTCAATTTTTTTACTGACCTTTATTCTGGCTCACAGTGGTACTGCAGGTGAAAACAATTGGCAGTCACAAGAACTGCGCACGCAATACCACGAGATCCGGATCACCCGTATTGTTGACGGTCTCGAACATCCCTGGGCGGTTGCATTTCTCCCGGACGGACGTAAGCTCGTCACCGAACGCCCGGGACGCTTGAACATTTTTGATGATGGTGCAATTACCCGGGTTTCGGGACTTCCGGAAATTCACGCCCATCGCCAGGGTGGATTAATGGAAGTCTTGCTGCACCCTAACTATGAAGAAAACGGTTGGATATATTTAACTTATTCTAAATCAAATGGTCAGGGTGAAACCGCAACTGCGTTAATCCGCGGCAG
>SKXH01000063.1 GCA_007128495.1 Bacteroidota bacterium | reverse complement strand
TCGGACAACGGTATAATATGCTATAATACCCGGACTATCAAACGGTATGGAAACGATCGTTAAACCGTTATCCAGCTCGGTTGTATGCACCGGGAAAGGAAATACTGCATCATTAGACGATGCCGGCATGACGCTGAGCAGAACCACAATCAGCGACGCCATTAATATTCGAAAATGCATTGTTGCCTCCATTGTAAGGTTTCTTAATATAAATACAGCAGTTGGTATGAATTTCCGGGAAAGATCATATGACCTAATATAGAAAAAATGATGTAATCTAACAAGTAGGATGTTTTGAGGCAAAATGACGCAGGTGTTTATTAACTGATGTTTGCTTATATTATTTAACTCATAGAAATCGGGTGGGTATGAGCGTTGAGTCCCCCTTGGAAGGGGAGGACAGGGGGGCGCTTTTATGCAAACTCATTAGTTGCCATGTATGTTGAGATTAAAAATTTATCATGATCAAATAGTGTTTTGCATACCATCAGTTACTCATACAAAATCACTCACGTGGATTCGGCTACCGGCGCAAGAGAAACGCAAATTCGAAGATCATAAAAAACAAAAAATACCCATTGATGATTACCGGAACCGGCCCCTCATGAGGATTGTTGAGAAACAATACTTATAACTGATCTATATACACACATATTTTGATGAAATTGCTATGAAAGATAACTCTTTTTTGGTGCCTGAAAGAGTAGAGAAAGATGAACTATTAGATCGCGAGGACGTCGATATCGATAGTGCAGTAGAAAGTTTCAACGATCTGCGTAGAATAAATTACTATCTTGGCGGTATTGGTGTGTATAAGAAAGCATTGTTCAGAATACTTCGGAATTATCCCCGTGATCAAGCTCTGTCAATACTGGATGTTGGAACCGGATCGGGGGATCTGTCCGCCGAGATATCACATTGGTGCAGCAAACAACAAATTGATGCCGCTATCACAGGTTTGGATATTCAGCCGCGCTTTCTACAACTCGCACAGCATCGGCATACCGCGAACGGACAATTACAGCTTATCGCTTCCGATGCGCTGAACATGCCTTTTCAAGATAACTCCTTTGATATAGTGATATCTAATCTGGTGCTGCATCATTTTTATGACCGGGCTGAAAATTTACTCAATGAAATGTTCAGGGTCGCGCGGGATGCGGTGGTTGTTAACGATCTGTCGCGGCATAGTGTACCATTATTGTTTTTTAAAATCTTTTCGCCGCTCTTTGTCCGGAGTCCGGTTACACGATACGATGGCGAAGTGTCATTGCGCCGCGCTTTCTCGTATTCCGAAATATACCGGTTCCTTAAAAATTCCAGTTTTTCTAATTATAAATTGATGCGGCATTGGTCGTTCCGGTTTGGATTGGTTCTATGGAAAACGAAATGGTAAGACGTTCAAGCGATGTGGTTATAGTGGGTGGAGGCCCGTCAGGTGCCGCAGCCGGGATTGCTCTTGTCAAACAAGGATTGTCGGTGACTATTCTTGAAAAACAGGATAGCGTGAAGGATAAAATCTGCGGAGAATTCTTTTCGCCCGAATCTCTGTATTATCTGAATGAATTGAGTTTAAAGTCGGATTATTTTGAAGAGAATCCTTCAACAATTAAAAATATAGCCGTCTCGTTTGATGGAGAAACTGTACGAACAAACTTCGAGAAACCCGCGCATGGTTTATCCAGAGTTCGGTTCGATTCTATGATGCTCCAAGCGGCTGAAGAGAATGGCGTGCATATAGAGCGGGGAGTCGAAGTAACGGATATTGATAAGAATAATGATATACTGATCAGTGCCAGGAAACGGAAAACAGGTGAACTTCAACAATATGGTGCACAATATGTGATCGGTGCAACAGGTGCGAAATCGGGAAGTGAATTGCTTTTTTCACAGCCGCGCGACAAAAACGAAAATGAACCATACACCGTTGCATTTAAATTTCATGCCGAATGTCCCGAAATTTACAATACAATCGAATTATATTTCACAAAATACGGTTATATAGGTATTGCAAACATTGAGAATGGACTGGTAAATGTTTGCGGTTTGATAGATTCGAATGTGCTTAATTCGATGAGTGGAGGCATAGATGCTCTGTTGGGAGAAATATCGAGGGATAATTTTCATTTTAGCGATCGATTAAGATCCATGAAGAATACAACTCCTTACATTACATGCAGCAACCTATCGTTCGGAGTTCGAAGACAAAAATACAACGATGTTTTACTGATCGGTGATACTGCCGGAGCAATTCATCCCTTTTGCGGTGACGGCAATGCGATGGCGTTGAAAAGCGGGTTATTAAGTGCAAAATTTATTACGCAGGGAATGAAGAACAATCGATCGCGTGAAGATACATTATCCGGATTTAACCGCAGATGGAAACAAACATTCAGAAGACAAATATATATCAGTATTTTTATTCATAAAGTACTTGCGGGTGATAGAACCCGACATGCCGCAGGTATACTTACCGGAGTGTATCCGGGAATAATAAAAACGGTATTTAATTATACACGGGAGATGAAAGGATGCGAAAAGCAGTAGTAACAGGTATCGGGTGTGTGACGCCCTTCGGGATCGGGGTTGATAAGTTCAGCGACGGATTGCGGAACGTAAAGAGCGGGATACGGAAGCTTACAAAGTTCGAACCCGACGAGTTAATAAATTGCCAGGTCGTAGGGGATGTGCCGGATTTTAATCACGAAGAGTATATTGAACATCGTCTGGATAAGAAGCGGCTTTCACCCGTTGTTCCGATGACGTGGCTTGCCGTGGCCGAGGCGATGGAGATGGCGCAGTTCGACGCGGGC
>SKXH01000207.1 GCA_007128495.1 Bacteroidota bacterium | reverse complement strand
TAATATCAGTAGATTCCCCGACCGTACCATCACATCAGGATTTAACCCTTGCAACTTGTCATCGTTGAAGATACTGGCTATCGTAATCTCTTACCACTCACCGCAACCCGGCCGGTGTTCGATTTAATATGCGGTTCACTCTCATTGGGCGACCGTATAAAGCGATATTTATCTCAGAAAAAAAGTAATTATATTATCCGTGACGAGCTTCGGAATATTTTTCTGGAACACAATCCCGGAGTGATGGTTAATGAACAAGTTGATGGAGATACGTTATATGTGAACGGCAGAGTGATCTGGAACGACGAACTGGCAAAAACCATAAAACAAACCATTCGTTCGCAAAAAAAATATACACTCTTTCAGTCCGGTGATGAGTGGGTAGCGGTATATACTGATGAACCGGTTAGCTTATCAAATGAGGTATTTAAAGCACATCCAATACAGTTACCGGATGGGTATATTGAGAAGGATGTAAACGCCCGTGTGGCAGCATATCCGTGGGATATCATCGATGCAAACGGTGATTGCATAAAGGAAGATTTTAATTACCGCTCGAAACGAATTAGAAAAAAAATACAGGGGAAGGTTCATTCCGGAGCTGTGCTCACTCGCAAGAGAGATATTATAATCGGCAAAGGAACGGTGGTCAACCCGTACGTTGTGGTCAATGCGTCAAAAGGACCGGTAATGATCGGGGATAACGTCACCATTGAACCGCACGCTTATCTAAAAGGTCCTTTATGGGTTAATACAAAATCTGTTGTGAAAGCTGGTGCACGGATATACGGCGGAAGCTCGATCGGCTATAACTGCAGAGCAGCCGGTGAAATATCGTCAACGATAATGCATAGTTATAGTAATAAAGCTCATGAAGGATTCCTTGGTCATTCATATATTGGTCAATGGATAAATATCGGGGCGGATACAAACAACAGCAATTTAAAAAATGATTACGGATTAATACGTGTTATGATTAACGGCACCCCCGTTGAAACGGGCAAACAATTCTTCGGTATGGTAATGGGGGACCATAGCCGCACGGGTATCAATACAATGATCAACACCGGAACAATAATAGGCGTTGCGTGTAATATATTCGGAGCGAATTTCCCGCCGAAATATTTACCCGATTTTTCATGGGGAGGGGCGGATTTTGTGCGGAGATATCAGTTTGATAAATTTCTCCAGAATGCCCGTGCGATGACTGCCCGGCGGGGAGTATCGCTGTCGGATTCAGAAATTACCTTATTACGAAAAATTTATGAATCAAGAAAATCAGAATAAAGCCAACAAAAGTGTCGATACCAAACCGACGGGACAGCTTTTTCACGGCGCACGCGGTTTAGCGATCAAAATATTAAACCGCGTCGAACGAACCGATGCATATCTCGATAAGCTGGTTAACAATGAGTTGCGTTCCCATGAATTATCCGACCAGGATAAAGGATTACTCAATGAGCTTGTTACCGGTGTCGTTCGATGGCAGATAAAGCTCGATTGGGTATTAAATGGTTTTTATCGCGGAAATTTCCCCAAAGCTGATGTTAATGTAAAAAATGCAATGCGGGTCGCGTTGTATCAGCTTATGTTTCTCGACCGTATTCCACATCACGCAGCTGTCAATGAGGCGGTCGAGTTTGTAAAACGATTGCGGAACGAACGGTATGCCGGTATTGTCAACGGTGTTTTACGAAATATCGAACGCCACCTGCACGAGATCCGGTATCCGGACAGAAGCGAAACGCTTGACCATTATCTATCGGTTTATCACGCACATCCGATATGGATGGTTAAACGGTGGCGGGAACGTTATGGTGAAGAACAAACCGAAAAATTACTTATTGCAAACAATCAAAAGCCGCCGTTAACTATCAGAATCAATAAGAACAAAATCCAACCGGCTGAATTTATATCACTGCTCGATAGAGAAGGGTTTGAGTATACACCTTCCTCATATCTTGACTATTATGTTCATCTGCGCGGTGCGAGCGGTATGGCTCAGCTTGAATTATTCCGGAAAGGTTATTTTTCCATACAGGATGAAAGCGCCGGTTTGGCCGGAAAATTACTTGATCCAAAACCACACGAACGAATTATCGATCTATGCTCGGCACCCGGTGGAAAAGCCATGCATCTCGGAGAAATTATGAATAATACCGGCGAAGTCATAGCGGTGGAGAAATATCCGGTGAGGGCTGACTTAGTTAAGAATGCTGCCGAACGGCTCGGATTGAAGAATATTAAGATCGTTGCCGAAGATGCAACTAAATTTGATGCTGCAATTGCAGACCGGGTGATCGTCGATGTACCGTGTACCGGATTGGGGGTATTGCGAAAGAAACCCGATATTAAATTGAAGCGGGACATATCGGATATTCCGAAATTGACCGAACTTCAATACAGTTTGCTGGAAAAAGCCGCCTCGCTCACAAAACCGGGGGGCATTCTTGTATACAGTACATGCACCATAGAACCCGATGAAAATGAAGCGATTGTACAACGATTTCTTGAAAGTAATAAAAATTTTACACTAGACGATCCGTCTTCTTTTGTCAATAAAGCATTTGTTACCGGGCGAAAAACCGCCGAGACATTTCCGCACATACACAATATGGACGGTTCCTTTGCTGCCCGGCTTAAGCGTCTCTATTAAAGAAAAACGATGGAGTAAATTATGAGTACAATGAAAGCAGTGAATAAACCCCGTCCTCTGCCGGGAAAGGAATGGAAAAAGGGATTTGACTTTGTGGAACGGCCTGTCCCGGAAATTACACGACAGACGGATGTGAAATTTAAAGTCGAAGCTGCCGCTGTGTGCGGCACCGATGTGAGTATATATAATTCAAAAGATTCCCTG
>SKXH01000221.1 GCA_007128495.1 Bacteroidota bacterium | reverse complement strand
TGTGATAGTTGCGGGGAGCAGCTACACAAGTTTTGCAGACCGCGGACTGCTCTGAATGTTCAGAGTTCAGAATCAGATGTATATGGAAATAAAAAAGCCACAGACAATACGAATATAATCTGTGGCTTGAATGAATTTTTCCTACAGCCGTTCGAACCGTGCCTGGAAGAAGCGCAAATATTTCGGCTCGTAGACCATCTTTAATCCTTTAACTTTATCGCGGTTTTCAAAGGTGTCGACGATCGATTCGATCATCACATCACAGTGCGCCTGAGTATAGACACGGCGGGGAAATGTGAGACGTACCAGCTCGAGCTTGGGATAATAATGATCACCGGTCTCTTTATTTCTTCCGGCCGAGACTATACCGCGTTCCATCGAACGCACACCGGAGTCGATGTATATCTCCGCGGCGAGTGTTTGAGCAGGAAAATCAACTTGCTGTATATGCGGGTAAAATTTCTTTGCATCAAGAAAGATAGCATGTCCGCCGACGGGCTCAACGATTGGAATTCCATGCTTGAGTAAATTCTCTCCTACATATTCAACCTGACCGATGCGTGCCCGTACCTGATCGTACTCAACCATCTCTTCAATACCTCTGGCCATCGCTTCCATATCACGTCCGGCAATACCGCCGTATGTGTGTAATCCTTCATAGACCACGACAATATTACGGGTTTCTTCGAACACCTCATATTCATTTGTGGCGAGGAAACCGCCGATGTTGACGTACAGGTCTTTCTTTGCGCTGACCGTAGCTCCGTCGGTATATGAACACATCTCTTTGAGGATTTCGGCAATTGTTTTATCTTCATAACCTTTTTCACGTACTTTAATAAAATATGCGTTCTCAACCGCACGTGTCGCATCAAAAATGATCCGGATGCCATGCTTTTTGCAGAGGTCGTATGTTTGTTTTAAATTCTCCATTGAGAAGGGCTGTCCGCCCGCCATATTGACTGTTCCTGCAATCGATAGATACGGGATCTTATCGGCCCCTACTTTTTTAATCAGGTCCTCAAGTTTTTGCAGGTCGACGTTTCCTTTGAACGGATGTTGATTTTGCGGGTCGTGTG
This sequence comes from Bacteroidota bacterium, assembly GCA_007128495.1. Classification (GTDB taxonomy): domain Bacteria; phylum Bacteroidota; class Ignavibacteria; order T3Sed10-11; family T3Sed10-11; genus T3Sed10-11. The sequence continues at coordinate 1,805 of SKXH01000221.1, read as the reverse complement.
CTTCATCGATAATGACATCGACGAAGGTTCCTCCCGCAAGTTCCTGATGCAGTCGGGTCGTGGTAAAGTACATGTTGCCGGGTACATACATTCCGGGTCTAATAAGAACCTGTGAGATCATATGCTCGGCACCGCGTCCCTGATGGGCGGGTACGAGGTATTTATAGCCGTAATATTGCTGCATTTTTTCTTCGAGGTTGTAGTAATTCTTACTTCCCGCGTATGCCTCATCGCCGAGCATCATCCCGGCCCATTGATTATCGCTCATTGCGTTGGTGCCGCTGTCGGTCAGAAGATCGATGTATACATCTTCCGAATGCAGGAGAAAGGTATTATAACCCGCTTCTTGTATCGCATTTTCCCGGTATTCACGGGTTGTTATTTTAAGCGGTTCAACTACTTTGATTTTAAACGGTTCAGCCCAGGATCTTTTTTTGATTTTTGCCATAGGGAAGGTGCTCCTTAATCAGAATTGAGTTTCATTTAGTGTTCGGAAATGTTAAATAGATGTTTAGAAAATGTAATGAAAAATTTTATCGGATTCAATCTGAGAATTCCGTAGAGGTGACGGGAAAAATATGTGCGATTTTTGTATCTTGCAAACGGTAAAGATATAGAGATGTAGTCCACCTTCAAGGTGGACTACATCTAAGAGAAAGGAAATTCTTATGCTCCCGATCCGTGACAATGTATACCGGCACAAATTGCCCGTTGTAACGATGCTGCTGATCGTTACAAATGTATCGATATTTATTTATCAGATATCCCTTGGTGCCGAAATAGATGCATTTATAGAAAGATATGCGGTCGTGCCGGCAGAATTAGCCGGGGCGGTATCGAATCCCATCGCAGGGTTTCCGGTATTTCCAACTTTGATCACATCTCTTTTTTTACACGGCGGTTTATTTCATCTGTTCGGTAATATGTTGTATCTGTGGGTATTCGGCGGCAGCGTGGAATCGCGCTTCGGGCATCTCCGGTTTTTCTTCTTTTACATAATTACCGGTATCATTGCAACGCTATCGCACATCTTCTTCTACATCGATTCCACAACGCCGCTGATCGGGGCGAGCGGAGCTATTGCAGGGGTTCTGGGCGCCTACTTCTTTCTTTATCCTCTTGCCCGTATTCAGGTGGTTCTTCCGCTGTTTATATTATTCCCGGTTTTCTATATTCCCGCGCTTATATTTCTCGGCGGTTGGTTTATTATTCAGCTCGTGAGCGGCTGGACTGCATTGTACTACGACACGTCGACAGGAATTGCATGGTGGGCTCATGCAGGTGGTTTTGCTGCAGGTGCGGTGATGCTGGTGTTTTTCCTGCCGGGGCGTCGATATTGATTTTTCGGGAAACTACCGATATATTGAATGATAAGACGGCAGGCATGCACACGCCGAATTCAGCATTGACACCCGCCTTACCGGCTATCTTTTTTTGAAACTTCGAAAGGAGGTTCAGACCATGGTTGAGACAACTGCCCAATTGCGCTCGCATCAACTCTCGGATATTATACATACATTAAAAAATGCACAGCAATACGAGCCGGTTTTTCATCTCATCATCGACAGGATTAAACGTTTATACCATTGCCAGACATGTGCAATTATTCTTATCGATCCCAGAACGGAGTACTTGAAAATCGAAAACAGTTACGGACTATCATTTACGTTCTGTAAAGAATTCCGCACAAAGGTGGCAACCGGGGAGATCGGTAAACTTCTCTGGACCGGTACTCCAATTTTGATTTCTGACAGCAATGTGGAGCAAGAACGTGCAAAGGAAGTCCGGCTCCAAAAACCGTTCGG